>JAIROH010000145.1 GCA_031257595.1 Treponema sp.
GGGCGTTTCGGCGCGGAAGAGCCGGAAGAGCCCGCCGCGCCGCCGGCCGCGGAAAAGGGCCTTGATACCGACTGGCTCTACCTGGGCCTTAGAGCGGGGCCTTCGCTGCGGTTTTATACCCCTTCGAACGATATTCCCTATACCGGGGGCGACACGCTCTCCGTCGCGCTGGACATGGCGCTGCAGGCCAATGTACGCCTTCTTTCGTTCCTGAGCGTCCAGGCGGAGGCGGTTTTTACCTGGGATAACGCGTCGATGTGGGCCTACGTGGGTACGGTCAACGCCTATGATCGCTATACCAGCGACTTTACAGCCTTTTCTTTCCAGTTTCCCTTTCTCGTAAAATTTGATTTTTACCCCGGCAATTTCAGGCTTTCTCCGTTTGTTGGCGCATATTATCTTTTACCGCTGGGCAAGCTCGAAGCTTCGAACTCCCTGAACAATGACAAAGAATCGCTAAGTTACAGGGTTTCTCCGTCCGCGGGGTTTTTGGGCGGTTTAAGCGGGGCGATGAAATTCGGGCCCGGCATGCTTATCGCCGATCTTCGTTATGCCGCCGATCTGGGAGATTTTAGGGCCGCGGGCACGAAGATATTTAAACGCAGTATGATTTCGTTTACCGTGGGTTATGAGCTGGGATTTTTCCCCAAGCAAAAAGGAGGAAGACCATGACCGGAACGCGTGGATTTTTCTTCTTGAGGGCCGGGCTTTTGGCTGTCTTGTGCGTTTTGCGCGTATCCGTCCCGGTTTTTGCCCAGGCCCCGGAAAACAGTTGGGGTGTGGATTATCAAGGAAAGGCGATTACCGCGGTGCTTCCCCTGACGGGAGAAGAAACGGAAATGATCCGGCGTTTCCATGAAGTGATCATGGAGTCGGTAGCCGCCCTTGGAAAGTACAGCCCGAGGGAAGCGACTATCCCCGCCGGTATGGGAATTCCCACGGACCTGCCTCCCCTTTCCGGTATGGTAAGCGGCGCCCGTTACGCCCTTACCGGGGGAGTGTATCCGGGCGACAGGGCCGGGGAATATTTCCTGCAATTGTGGCTTTGGGACATGGACGGTTCCACGATGATCTATACCGACGATCTTGTGTACGATGACATTGACGAAGCCATGGAAAGCGTACCGGGTCTTGTGGAATGGCTTTTTTCCCATATCCATGAAAGGGTTATTGAAGCGCCTCCGGTCGATACCTGGCCGGATCCCCTCTTTATCCTCGGCGTCAGGGCCGGCCTTTCCCAGCGCTGGTACGTCAAACCGAACGAACGATCCCCAGGCGCCGAGGCGCTGAACCTTGAAGGCGGCGTCTCCGGCGCGCTTCGGCTCAATTCCCTGTTCTCCGTCCAGCTTGAAATTCTTCTTACCGGAGATACCCTGGTCTACCGGGGCCTTGACGACAGCCCATCCGGTCCTGTTTTGAAAAACAGAAGATACACAAACCTTTCCCTGGAAATCCCCGTTCTTTGCAGGATGAATTTCAGGGTCGGCGAAATCCGGCTTTCTCCCCTTGCCGGGTTCTACGCAACCGTTCCGCTTGGAAAGACCGATTTTCGGGATAAAGACGGAACAAAAGACTCATTTTCCTGGTCCGTTTCCAATCCCCTGGGATTTATCGCGGGACTTGAAGGGGCGGCGCCCTGCGGACCGGGGATGGTTTTTGCGGGTCTGCGTTACGGGGTGGATTTTGGCGAGATGTCGATTAACAGCGGGGAAAGAAAGTACCGCCGGCACATGGTTTCGCTGTATCTGGGGTATGAATTTGGATTTTTTGAGGGAAAAAAGCTTTTTTAAAATACCGGAGGTTCGTTATGAAACGGTTAAGCGCCGCGTTGGTTTTTGGCTTTTTGATTGTCTCTGTCTGCTTTAGCCAGGAGATCCAGATAGGAAACGCTTCATATAATTCGTCGAAGAACGGATTCACGATAAGCCACTCCAGTTTGTCCTTTAATACCCGCGTCAAGGTTACCAATCTGCAAAACAGCCGTTTTGTGGAAACCGTTGTGAACGGACGTATCCCGATAAGCGCCGACCGGATCGTCGATATTTCCCGTGACGCCGGGGACGCCCTGGGGATAGACAAGAACGGCATGACCCTTGTACAAATTGAAACACTGCCCGCGGGAACCGAAGCTCCCCCGGCCACGGGTTCCGCTCAAACCCCGGTTCCCGAGCCCGTTCCGCAGCAATCCGCCGCTCCGTCCATCATAACCCAGACCCAAGTTCTGCCGCTTCAAACAGTTACCGATGTACAGTACATTCCGGTTCCGGCCCAGCCCTGCTGCAACGCGGTCCTTATATGGGTAATCTTTTTGCTGCTGCTCCTCGTCATCGCGATCCTCGTAACAATACTCGTTCTGTTGCTGCGCCGTTTACCCCCATGGCCATGGCATTATCCGCTTTGGCTGCGCCGCCGCTGCCGGCGTGTCAAAAAATTCAAAAAACGCCTGCTGCCCTGGTTGTATTAGCGGCGTAGCGCCCGCCGTCCTGTTACCGTACAAAACGCCGGCAGATTCGACACAGACATTGTACCATACGCATATTGAACAGCGGCGATTCCGGCGGTTATACTGTTTGCTTGAACGGCGGCAGTTCCG
>JAIROH010000200.1 GCA_031257595.1 Treponema sp.
GACATACTAAATAAGCTGCCTATATATTACTCTCCCGTTCTCGTAAAGTCAAGTAATATAAGGAATTACGGATGTTTTCTCTGTAGACAGCTTAAATCCGGGCGGAGTTAGGGATTAAATTTATATATATATTAAATTACTATTACTATATATGGAGGGATATATATAGGGTATGGAAGGGGTATAGATAGGGTATCAATACCCCTTCATTTTATAGCAAAATTCCGGTCATAAAGGCCCATTTATTCCGTCCTTGCGCGGCCGCCCACGTCGTCCCGGCACTTTCGGAAGCTTCTCTATTCGGGGCCTTCCCTTGGGCCGCTTCGGTTCAGCGGTTTCCGACTGCTCCTTACGTGGTCGGCCAACGGGGATCTTCGCTTCCCGCTTAAACTGATTTTCCTGGTCCAGGGTAAAGTAATAACTTCCCTCTCGCTTTTCTACCCTATGCTCCCGGGCCCATTTAACCACTTTCTCCGGAGACCATCCGGTTTTTTTCGCAATGGTCCTGGCGCTACGGGGATCACCTTTCAGAGTTCTCCGGTTCATGAACTCGGCTTCCCGGGCTTCATCAAAAAAATACCGCCCGGATGTTCGCTTCATACCATGTTCCCGGGCCCAACCACGGACCCTGAAAATCGACATACCGGAAATCTGGGCGATCTCTTCAACGCTCTTCATTCAATCCTCCAATTACCTTGGATAGTACCGTAACCGACAATATCCGTCAATAATTTTTTATGTTTTCTGTTGTTTTTCTGGAAAGGCTGAAATACGCCTAAGAGCCGTAGCGTGGTTATTTTGACCAAAAAGGTAGTTGGATATGGCGAAGGCTCTGTACGGGGCATGGCACCCCGATACGCAGGTGTTTTTTAGTGTCTCACCTGGTGGGCCGTAACTAGTCGTTTCGGGACAAATTCGTGTACAAATATCATTTTTGGTCTCTACATCCCATGGCGGGGATTTACGAGGGGTGTTTCTACGCGGGGTTACTGGAGCCCCGCAGCAAGACCATACAACCTTATTTGGTAAAGATATGGAGTTACCTTGGAACGCCCCGTGGCAGGGCGATACGCCCAGACGTGTCTATCCGGTCTTTTCAAACCGACTGACATTTGCCGTAGGGAGCGATTGTTCATTCCGGGCTGATTCAATCTTCTTCCCTATGTCCCGAATCGTCCCTTCTGGGCTATGTAAATACCCAATAGTGGTCTTTAGGTCAAAGTGCCCCAAAAGTTCCTGGATATAACGCAATGGAACACCCCGGGCCTCCAATAACGATGCCAGAGAATGTCGGCTTGAATGCGGAACTATATTCCGGCCATTCAGCTTGATACCTGCTCGGGCTATCCATTTCTTAAACCGGCCTTTTATCCATGACGGCCCCGGTGTTTTACCATTCTTAAAACTAAACACAAATTCGTACTGACCATTCTCTTCCCAGAGCTTCTTTATCGTTTCCTGTAGCACTTGGTCAAATGGAGCTACCCTCTCTTTCTTGCTCTTAGTCGTACCAAGTTCACGGTTCACGCTATCAAAGTTCTGCCAAGCACTCCTCACTATTATCTTTGGGGTACGCCAGTCCAGATCCTCCGGCCGCAGTGCGAATATCTCCCCGCGGCGCAATCCCGCCAAAAACATGGCTCCGCAGATCGCCAGTTCCATAGTGTCCGGCAAAACCCCAGGCATAAAGAGGCTAACTACTTCATCCTCAGTGAGAGCATCTCGTGGAATTTTCTTCACGTTTTTCGGAGGCTCAATATCCCGAAAGGGGTTATGCCATTTCTGGTGCGATTTCTGGTACTCCTTGAATGCCATACGAATGAACTTAATGATTTTCTCGAAAGTTTCTGTTCCAGCCAATTTGTACTTCCCCTTGAGGTCATTTCGTGTCATATCCCGCCGGGCAAGGCGACTGATAAATTCAAGGGCATCTGCCTCTTCCGTTTCCTGCATGAGGAGCTTGGTAAACAGGTCTCCATCAATATACACACGAAACAGCCCTTCGTAACGGTTGATTGTGTTGACAGAATAAGGGCGGTTCTTTGCGATAATACGAGCAGACCGTGGGTTCCCTTCAATCGTGGTAAACTTTTTCAGCCATTTACCTACTTCGATCCTGTCCGTTGACACCCCGGAGGGGTCATGGGTCTTCTTCAAAAACTCAATGAGGGCAAAAGCTCCCGCCTGAGCCGAAGCTTTGTTTTTTGGGTTACGGAACTGCACCAGCTCAAGCGGGAAGTCCTGGAAACTGCGACGTTTCCATTGCCGACAAATTCTTTCGGACAGACCGCATGCCGGATTAAGTGAAATCTGATAGGTTTTTGCGTCATTGCGCCTTGGCGTAATAAAAGGTTTTGGAACCCGTGGCATTACATCCTCCAAAGTCGAAAAAATAATCGCACGATAAACGCACGATGCCACGAAGGTTCGATTTTGGAGAAACAGTTTGTACCGTAATTCCTTACGGTACAATGAATTATGTATGAGCCGCACACGATTCGAACGTGTGACCCACGCCTTAAAAGGGCGTTGCTCTACCTACTGAGCTAGCGGCCCGAAATCTCCGGATTTTGAAAAAGATTTTTATCGTTAACGATTAATACCTGAACAAAAAGCCAATGTCAATAGCATACACGCTCTGTACCCCCGGATCAAGCCCCAGTTCCTTTCCCCTCATGGCAAAATCAAACTGAAGTATCTTCATGTCAAGGCCAAAGCCCAAAGAGGGAAGAGCATCGGCTATACCGGCGCGGATACTGAGTACCTCAAACAGCTTTATTTCGGCGCCCAGGCTGATGTTGAGTACGGGGTTACGGGGGATAAGGCTGATAAACGGATCAAGCAAATCCCGGTAATCCAGCATGACGATAAAATCCGACAGATACCGGTCAAGGAAATCATTTTGTATCCGGTACAGTACCCCCAGGGCAAGGCGGGGGGTAACCGTGGCGTAGTTCTGGCTCCCGCCGCTGCCGTAATCCGAGAAAGCGGCGTATCTGGTCACCAAAGCGGGGGAAAAAACGTCGTAACCGGCCAGCGCCAGACTGAGTTTTCCGGCAAAACTGTAGTTGATTCCCAGGTCAAGGCCGAATCCGAAATGGGTTTCAAACGGCCGGGAATCTATATCGTCGAACATTTCGGTAACGTTTAAAATCGACGACTCAAGGTTAAGCATTGCCCGGTAATATCCCTTTCCCAAAAAACCAAGGTCCAGTTTGTGATCAAGGTTGTCAAGAACACGGAAAGAATAGCCGCCCAAAAGAAGTATTTCTTCGGCCGCTACAGGCCGTATTTTGGCCGATGTTACCCTGGCGTCGGCTGTTGTTCGGTTAAAGATCCCAAAACCAAGTCCGCCGCCTACCCAGCCAAGGGCGACAGGACCGCCTATGTCAAAACCCGCGGCAAAACCGCCCGGACCGACCAGCGGACTGATGTTTATCGTTCCCGATGAATTTGCGGCAAGGTCAAGGAGTTCAAACACGGGACCGTAGAGGCTGATTGAAAGTTCGGCGGCGCTGAAACTTTTTTCGATGCCGGCAAACGACGCGGGATTGGAAAAAAGCGAAGAAAAATCGTCTCCCTGGGCTGCGTGTATGCCGCCGAAACCCGCCGCCCTTGCGGACGGCATAACAAAGGGTTTGATGTTTTCGGCGCAAAGAACCTCGCAGAAAAACAACGCAAGCACAAACGCGGCGCTTTTCATTCTCAAAGGTTTAACCCGGCCAATATTTCTTCAAGAAAACCGCCGGTGGCAGGCTTGGCGCGCGCCGCCTCCGCGAGCTCTTTTGCCAGATCTTCGGTACTGCCCGGTAAAGGAGAAACCGGAAAAGAATCAATATAGACGCCGGGGTCGCCGGACTCCTTGGCCTTTCCGGCAAGCAGTACCACGGCGGCCATGGCAAGGTCCTCCGCGCTGGCAGCGGCGATAAAATCGCCCCACTTCACAGGGTCGGATGGATCCGGCAGAATGTTTTCCAAAACAGCTCCGGCTTCTGTAACATTGCTCAAATCATTTAACGCGGCGACAACAATACCTTTTGCGTTTGTTTCATTAATATTGCCGATGTCATCCGCGTGCTGGAGGATGGCGGCGCCCAGGCCCGACGCGTTTGCCGCCACTTGAAGGGCGGCCGCCTGGAGTTCAGGGTTATCCGCCGCTTTGTCAATGCCTTTAAGCAGGGCCAGAGACTGATCCGGATCGTTTTCCGTTAATTCGATTAATTCGG
>JAIROH010000205.1 GCA_031257595.1 Treponema sp.
GTACGATGCCCTGCTTATTCAGCTTGAAAAGAACCGCGTTCCGATAAACGCTTCTCCCTATACTTTTGATTTTGGCCCGAAAGAATTGGTTAACATGGTAGGCATACCCCAGCAAGAAGGCGTTTTGGTACTCCGCAAGCTTATGGAAAACAAAAAAATTCAGATTGTCAAAGAAAGAGACAAAGACAAGATACATGTTCTTGATGTATCCGAGACCGCGAAGCAAACCGAATATTACCGGAAAATGCAGAAAATCGAGACCGCCCGCCGGGAAAGTACCGGATATTAGTGTTCTGTCCAAAAAGCCGATAATGAAGGTGTTATGAAGTCTTTGTACGTGTGTTTCCTGTTGGGAACGGCGCTTTTTTCCTTCGCCCAGGAACGGGAAATTACGATTCCCCCCCCGCCGCGGCCCGCGCCTGTTGAAAATCCAAGCCCCCTTCCACGGACGTTCAGGCAGCTGAGCCTTGGGATGGATCTTGACGAACTAAAAGAAGCCCTCGCCGCGGACGGGCTTTTCGCGTTTCGGGGCGACAGGGACGTGTCGTTTCTTCCCGTGAAGGAGGAAAACCTTGTTGAGACCACAGGCCTTTCCTTTATCCGCCGGGCTTTTTTTCAGCTTAGGGACGGGAAGGTCTTTATTATGGCTTTTTCCCTGGATCCGAACATGGTGGATCATTATTCGGTGTTTACCACATTGAGGGAAAAATACGGGGATCCCGGCAGTCTCAACCCCCATCAGGCGGTTTGGGAAAACGGGGGAACCAGAGTTTCCATAGAGCGTCCGTTGACGGTTAAGTACATTGATATGGAAGTTTTTAGCCGTATAGTCGATGAATCAAACGCCGAGGAATCTTCCCGGGTTTTTCTGCGGCAGAGATTTTTGGATGAATTCTAAACTGTTCCGGCGGATTTCTTTTCCGCTCCTTTTACTGTTTGCCGCCGCCTGTACCGCCCAGGGTGGAAAAACAAACGGAACGGAGATTACAAAACCCCAGGCGATCCTTGAGACGAAGATCATCAGCATACATACCGCTTCGGGGGCGGTGGTTTCCATAGAAGCGGAGTTGGCCAAAACGGCCCGCGAAAAACAGACGGGTCTTATGTTCCGGAAAGAACTTAAAGACGGCAAGGGCATGCTTTTTATTTTTGAAAATGATGAAGTTCAATCTTTTTGGATGAAAAATACCCTTATCCCCCTTTCTATTGCTTTTATTTACTATGACGGAACGATTCTTGAAATAAAGGATCTGTACCCCAATGACCTTGGTTCTGTCCATTCAAGCCGTTCCGTACGTTACGCCCTTGAAGCGCCCCGGGGCTGGTTCGCCAGGGCCGGCGTCGCGTCCGGCGACAGGCTTGATCTCGGCGGTTTGTAAGCCGTATGTTCCATGGTTTTTGCGTTTTGCGCCTGTCCCGGATACGGGCGCGTCACGGAAATGCGCTCCACAGGAATAGTCTGCCCCGGTCGGCGGTAAAGCCCGCCGCGGTGAGCGGATCCGCCCAGGGGCTTGCCGCGGCGTTTTGGCCGTTGATTGTTTCGATTACGAGTTTTCGCAGCGGATGACAAGCCCTGGTACGGGGCGCTTTGATAAACGCGATGATTTCCCCGTAGTTTTTGTCGTCACGGGGGACGAAGATTTCCAATTCCCTGCCGTTTTTTGTTGAGACGGCGATAAGATCGGCGCCCCGAAAACAGAGCCGCGCGCCTGTTGTCCGCGGGGGAAGCCGCCCGTCCAGGCCGTCGACGGCCAACCCCGCCGGGCTGGCCGGATCGGCGGCGTTCATCCAGTATACGGCGGAGACTGCCTCGGCCGCTTCCAGTTCGGCGGCAATGGCCGGAGAGGCGAACTGCAGCGAGTGAATTCCTTCCAGAAAGCGGCCGGTTACCAGTTCTCCGGAAAGCTCCATACGTCTCATCGCGGGAAGCAGGGCGGACCAGGAAAAGGCGGGCTGTTCCCGTTCGAAAAAGGGTTTTGCCAATATGCCCCAGCGTCGTAACAGCAGGCGGATCCGGTCCCGGTTCAACTCCGTTTCTTCCAGGGCTGAAAATACATCCGCCGGAACGCCGTCCTGATTTATACGCGGTTCGCCTAAAATGCCGCCGCTTTGTTTTGTACGCAATACATCTAAATCGTCCTGTGGTATATCCAGCGCGTTTTCCGGTTCGCTTAGCAGGGAAAACCAATTTCCCGGTACTGGCGCCCCTTCCCGCCATTTTTCCCGCAGAGCCCTTGGTACGGATCGGGATCTGCGGAAACTCCGCGGGGCGTAGCGGGGGGTTAGGCCGGGAATGTCTCCCGTAAGCCTTTGCCGAATGCTTTTCGGCATGGGGGCTTGCGGGTTAAACCCCTGTTCCAGGCCCCGGCGTATCGCCTGGAAAGAGTCGGAAGAAATCAGCGATGACCAGACCGCCTCCCACAGTAATTCGGCGGCCGTTCCGTGGGAACCCTGACTGTCTTCGACAAGCCCCGCGCGGGCCAGCTCATCCCTGATTTCCCAAAAATCCCGAAACCGTCCGCAGAATGTCCCGATTATACGCAGCGCTTCCATATCGGGCTCACCCTGTTTTATACGCGATTCGTCTAAAACGCCGTCCCATACCAGTTCAAGCTTTTCCGGGGTACAGAAGCCTATACGTTCTTTTCCCGCCCCGAACCAGAGAAGCCGGGCCGCGGAAAGGGCATTGTCAAGGATTTCAGGTTTGTAGCCGTCGGTGCGGGCGGGGAGGATTTCGGTCTCCCAGAGCGGGGCGGGGGCGGTATAACAGGAAAGGACGGCGAAGGCCGAATCCACCGAACGATTCGCCGTTTCGGGAATAAGTCCCTGGCGCAGCGAAAGAAACGGCGTAAGGAGGGTGACGGGCCGTTCACTGATCCGAGGCCGCGCTTTTTTCCGGGCAAGCCTCAGGAGGAGGTCAAAAT
>JAIROH010000037.1 GCA_031257595.1 Treponema sp.
TGTCTCCTTATTTTAACTGTACTACAAGAAAGCGTTTTTCGCATAGTCTCAGGGTTCTGTCCTAATCAAATGCCAAAATGACAGTAAAACCTACGTCGCTGCTTAGTGGGGCAGGCACATGCGCCCGTACCCAAAAAGCGCCGGACGCCTTTATGGGGATACAGGCCGGCAGCGGTAAAGCCCACAAGCGGGCTAGCCGATCATCGCCTTTTCTAACGGACGCTTTGGCG
This sequence comes from Treponema sp., assembly GCA_031257595.1. Lineage (GTDB taxonomy): Bacteria > Spirochaetota > Spirochaetia > Treponematales > Breznakiellaceae > JAIROH01. The sequence continues at coordinate 231 of JAIROH010000037.1, forward strand.
TCGCTTTTTCCGCAGGATGTCGGATGCCCGCCCGGAGCTTTCCGCCGCCACCTTTGTCAAACAAAGGCGTCCGGCCAATCCCGGTTATGGGCGCATACATATGTATCACCCCCGGCGACGTGGGTTTTGACGCTCTTTGCTCTTTGTTTTTGCCAAAACTAAAGAGTAGGTCTTCATCTGTTGAATACAATCTTGTTGAAATCTGTATTTACCAGAACACTAGAGGGTACCGGCGTTTACCCCCCAACATACTGCCGGACACCTTTTGCTTGATAACGGATACTGTGAAGACACAGCGCCCGGAGAATACAACAGGCGCACGCAGGAAAAGGCGCAGGCATTGTCTGAATGTACGATCACATCGACAACAATTTGACCGTTTTTTCCCATAAATTCCCCCTTTTTACAGCAATTCTCAGGTGTCCTAAGGGCGAAAAAATGCCCATTAAAGGCGCCGCGGGGTGGCGGTGGAAAGAACATGGGGGAGGGACCCCATGTTCTTTCCAGCCGACAGGACCCCCGATAAATTTTAAAAGCGTCTTTTCGTTTTCGGAACATAAACTGAGAATTGCTGTGCCAAGGCCTGTACCATCGTCCGTGAATAAAGTATGCTCTTCATCATGAAAATATGGGTAAAACTGCTTATCGGATCGGTTCTTGGGGCAATTTTGGGGGTTCTGCTTCCGTATGAAAATCAAAGCGTTCTTGGGGTACTGACATGGTTTGAACAATTTGCCCTGCATTTGGGCAGATACAGCGCCGTACCGCTTTTGTTTTTTGCCCTTGTCGTAGCGGTTTATGAACTGCGGATGGACAGGGAATTTTGGCCTCTTGCGGGAAAAAGTTTTCTTATGATGATCTGCGGGGCGGTTGTTATTATTTTTCTGGGCATTGTCGTAACCCTTCTTTTTCCGCCCGCGCGGATTCCCATTCAGGAAGAGCAGATTGAAACCATAAGCCTCGATCTGCCCGAAACGATCCTTCAAATCTTTCCCGACAACATGTTCAGCGCCCTGCTTACCGGCGGGATGTTTATTTTTCCTCTCTGCGTACTGGCGTTTTTTATCGGCATGGGGCTTTCTTACGACAAAAATTATTCCAGGCCGATCGTCAGCCTCGCGGATTCCCTTTCCAGAATCGTCTACCATATTTCCGTTTTTTTTACGGAAATCCTTGCCCTGGCGATCATAGCCCTGTCGGCGTATTGGGCCGTGCGCTTCCACGCCGCCCTTTCGGCAAACGTTTTCCGGGATCTGATACTCCTTCTGGGTATATTCAGCGTCGTCTTGACCTGCGGGATCTTCCCGCTTTTGCTGTACCTGTTAAAGCCCAAGACAAACCCCTGGGCGCAGCTTTACGGTTCCCTGGGTTCGGCAATCGGCGCTTTTTTTTCCGGGGACATCAACTTTACCCTGCCCCTGCTTATCCGCCATGTCAAGGAAAACCTCGGTGTGCGCCGCAGGGCCAATTCGGTTACTTTAAGTCTTTTCGCGATATTCGGCAGGGCCGGGAGCGCGATGGTGGCGGCGGTTTCCTTCATCGTGATCATCAAGTCCTATTCCAGTCTGGGGATTTCACTGACAAGCGTACTGTCTATCGGTATCAGGGCTTTTCTTATCTCGTTTCTGCTTGCCCGTCATCCCGGAACGGCGGCCTATACGGCCCTGGCCGTCCTCAGCACGGGCTACGATCGCGGCTTTGAAGCGGGCTACCTTATCCTCAGACCGCTGGCGTTTTACCTTATCGCAATCGGAACCTTTGTCGATACAATGTTCTGTTCTTTCGCGTCCTACGCGATTGGGAAAATAAGCGGCCTCCAGGAAGACAAGGACGTGCGGCACTTTATATGAGATCCCGGTGGCAGATCTTTTAACCGAAGGACTTCTGGCTCTCTGTGACACCGATCCCGGCATACTCGGCCTTGTAAAACCGCGGTTTGACGAAACGGCGGTTTTACTTGGCAAATACATGGACGAGATTGAAGCGCTCAACCCGATTTACGGCCTGGTAAAAGTTTCCGGCAGGGAAGAGCTTGTCGTCAAACATATACTGGACTCCCTTGCCCCCCTGGGACACATCGTCCGTATCCTTACAGCCGGCGGGAAGGAATTCCATCTTGCCGACGCCGGTTCCGGCGCGGGCCTGCCGGGGATCCCGCTGGCAATATGCCTTCACGGCGTAAAGGTAAGCCTTATCGAACGCATGACCCGGCGGGCGGATTTTCTGCGGAACGTGACGGCGATCCTTAAACTTTCCAACGTTACGGTAGAAGAAACGGAAATGGAGAAGGCCCCGGCGGGCCGTTTCGACATTGTTGTTTTCCGGGCGTTCCGACCCCTGGAAAAGGCTGTCCTTGAGGGGCTTTTCCGGCTCCTTGTTCCGGGCGGACACCTTGCCGCATACAAGGGGAAACGGCAAAAAATCGAACAGGAGGCCGCGGGACTTCCCGCGGAACAGCGGGAAATCCATCCTCTTTTTGTCCCTTTTTTGAACGAAGAACGGCACATCGTAATCATTAAAAAAGAGCCAGACGCGGCAAGCGGCGATTCTAGGGAAGCACTGATTTATTCAATCGAGAATAAATCAGTGCTACTTTAATGTGGATTTTTCGCAGTTTTTCGCAGAAAAACGAGAAAAATAATAGGGCAACGATGATGCGCCAACGCAGTTG
>JAIROH010000042.1 GCA_031257595.1 Treponema sp.
TTCCGTCATTTTGGGGAATTCTTCCGCCGGAAGCGAAGCCGCCCAGGATTCCTTTTCGTTAACCGCGTGTAATATCGGAAGCATTTTCTTGAGATCCCGCTCGTGCTGGGACCCGAAAACCGCTTTGACAAGCTTTTCAAACATATATGTACTGTACCCCAAGCGCCCGTAAGGGGCAATATCTCCCATTGCGATACGGTACGGGACCGGTTATACTGCCGTCTATGCCGGGAAAACGCCGGGCGCAAAAGCCCCTGTGCGCCGTTATTTTTTTCGCTCTCACGCTTGCCGCCTTCGCCCAAACCGAAAGCGGGCCGGATGCGCCTCAAGGTTGGTTCATGTATGAAGATTTTGCCTGTTTTGCCGAAAACGGTGAAGTAACCCTTGCGGAAAACCTTGACCGGGAAACATCTGATGTTGTTATTCCCGAAACAATCAACGGTATGCCCGTTACCGCCATCGGCTCCCTGGCGTTTGGGTATAACGCCCGCTTGCGATCCGTTGTCATCCCCGACAGCGTTACCGCCATCGGAGCCCATGCCTTTAACGGTTGTGAAAGCCTTGAGGCGGTTGTCGTCCCGGCGAAAGTCGCTGAAATCGGGAACGAGGCTTTCGCGGGATGCTATGCGCTTAAGTCGATAGACGTGGACACGAAGAATCCGTTTTTTTCATCTGAGGACGGTATTCTGTTTAATCATGATAAAAGCCTCATCATCCGGTATCCGCCGGCGGGGCCCGCTACGGAATATGTCATTCCCGCCGCTGTCGTAACAATCGCCGACGGGGCCTTTGCCCACTGTACCGGCCTTTTGTCCATCACCCTGCATCCCGGAGTCACCGGCATCGGCAGCGACGCGTTTTTCCGCTGTACAGGCATTACCTCGTTTGTACTGCCTCCGGGAATCGACACGATCAGGGCGGGCGCCTTTAACCGGTGCGGCGGCCTGGTCTCCATCGCCATACCGGAGAGCGTGACGAAGATAGGGAACGACGCCTTTTTCGGCTGCCGCAGTCTTGTTTCAATCGATTTGCCCGCGGGCCTGGAATTTATCGGGGAAAGCGCCTTTGCTTTTTGCGGCGCCTTACGCGCTATCGTCATACCCGGCAAGGTTACCGGGATAGGTAACAATACTTTTCAGGATTGTTCGGCCCTGACGTCGATCCGCCTGCCGCCGGGCCTTGCCACAATAGGGAACATGGTCTTTTACAACTGCGGCAGCCTTGTCTCCGCGGATTTACCCGCCGCGCTTACCTCCATCGGCGGCGGCGCTTTCTGGAACTGTTCCGCCCTTGCTTCCGCAAATTTACCCGTGGGGCTTACCGTTATCGGCCGTGGGGCTTTTCGGAACTGCGCCGCATTACCATCGGTCATCATTCCCGAAGGCGTGAAAAAAATTATGGCGGAGACCTTTTCCGGCTGTAGCGGCCTTACGGCGGTCGATCTGCCGGGAACCCTTTTTTTTATCGGCGACAGCGCTTTTTTTGGCTGTTCCGCGTTGACATCCGTCGATATACCTTCGGGAGTCGAATATATAGGAGATTTTGCTTTTCTCTGCGGGAACCTGAAAGAGGTACGGCTTGCCAAAACGACACAGTTGGGTGATACGGTATTTCACCGGTCTGTTGGATTGATCTACAAGGACCCCTGAACCCGTTGACGCGGCGGAAGCCATGCCGCGCTGTTCATCCGGGAAAAAAAATGCTACGATAACGCGATGAAACGTCTTGTGCCTGCCTGCCCGTTTGTTTTCGCTGTTTTGGCCGGTCTTTTTTTTCTTTCGGCCTGTTCCCGGGGAAGAATCTCTTCGGTTGCCCGAATGGATCTGTTCAGCCTTGAAATCGGGCCGCTGGATAACCAGGTAGATCTTTCCAGTATGACAAGCGTTATTTCGGATCACAGAACAAGCCTTGCCATGAGGGACGGCCTTTTTTACATATCAGATACCCTTGGGAAAAAAATTATCCGCTATACCTCTTTTGGGGATTTACTGTTTGTGATCTACAACGATCTTGACAACCCTCCGCCGATAACCCTGCGTCACGGCATTGAAGACGAAGGCGTGGCGACCCGCTGGTCCATCGCGTATCCGTTACGGGAACCGGGCGCCATCACCGTGGATTCCAGGAAACATATTTACGCGGCGGACAAGGTTGAAGAAGATCGGAAGGGCTTTGACAGCGAGGACAAAACCCTGCTTGATACGGTGGTGCTCCATTTTGACGATTCGGGGCGTTTTGTCAATTTTCTCGGGCAGGAAGGCATTGGCGGAAAACCCTTTCCGCGGGTATCGGGGATATACGCGTCGGCAAACGACGAGCTTGCCGTAGTCTGCCTTCTTTCCACCGGCTGGAATATTTACTGGTTCAATTCCGAAGGAACCCTGCTTTACCTCGTGCATCTGAAAAGGGACAGCATTCCCGTTCCGGGGGGCAAAAACATTTCCTTTTCCTCGGTGGATTCAATAATTCCCGCTCCCGATAACAGAAAACTGTTTTTAAAAGTCGACTATTATTTTGCCGCCGATGTAAACGGCCCGGCGGTTCCGGATTCATCGGTTATCTGGATTATGAATGTTGAAAACGGCGCCTATGAAGAATCAATAGAGGTTCCGTTCTTTGAGTATACCACGACGGAAAACAACCAAAAGGTTACCCAGCGGCTGTTTTATTTTATGCTTGGGGTGATAAAAAACGATCGGGTGTTTCTTTATTTTCCGGTAGACGGCGGATATTCCCTTCTGGTGCTGACGGCGGGTTCAACTGAACGGCGCCTTGGTTTTATTCAGGTAAAGAACGATGAACTGGAATACAACACGTTTAACCTTTCAGCCGAGGGAATTCTTTCGGGCCTTGTGGCAACAAACTGGGACGCGATGCTTGTATGGTGGCGTACGGACCGCCTGCTTGGAGAAATGAGCCTATGAGGCTGGTTTCTTCCAAAATGGCGGCGTTCATTGACGGTGAAGCGTCGCGGTCCTGGGGGTTAAGCCCTTTTGCCCTGGTAGAGGCCGCGGGCAGGGCGTGCGCGGAAAGCCTTGTAAAATCGGATATTTTGAAAAAGTCCCGGCCGCTTCAAGGAGAAAAACCCGTTCCGGTTTTGGTTATGGCCGGTCCCGGAAACAACGGCGCCGACGCCCTTGTCATGCTCAGGGCGCTTTTGCTCGAAGGATTCTGCCGTGAAAAAACATCGGCGGTTTTTTTAAGCAGGGATACCGGCGAAGAAACCAGTCCCCGTTCCCAGGCCATAACCGCCGTTACGGCCATGGGCGTGACGGTTTATCCATGGAACGATACGGATTTGCTTACCCGCGAAAGCCTTGTCAAAAACGCGGGATTCGTTATAGACGGCATAGCGGGAACCGGCCTTACAGGCCCTCTCAGGGGCATTCCGCTGGAAATGGTACAATTGATTACCGCGCTGCCCGGCCCCCCGATAGTGTCAATTGACGTGCCTTCGGGCTGTACCGATGATTTTATTCCGGGCAGCCCCGTGCTGCGGGCGGAGCTGACCCTTGCCATAGAGCCGGTAAAAAAGGCGATCTACACGCCCGCGCTGAGAAGCTTTTGCGGAAAGGTTGTTCCGGTAACCGGTGTTTTTCCGAAACAGCTTCTTGCCCTTTGTGATGACCGGAATTCCGGTGAAGAAAAAACGCCTTCGTTCCTTTTTGGATGGAAAGACGCCCGCGCCCTGGTTCCGGCGGTACCGCCCGACGCGTATAAATACAGCCGCGGTCTGGTGGAAATACACGCCTGCGATTACGGCAGCTGCGGCGCCGGCCGTATAGCCGCCTCCGGCGCTTCCGCGGTCGGCGCGGGACTGGTCCGGCTTGTTGTCGACGACGAGCTTTATCCGATACTGGCTTCCGGCGCGGACGGAGTTATGGTTGTCCCGGTTTCCAAGGCGGGCGGAGCCGTATCCGAAACGCGCTTTAAGCCCGACGCCCTGTTGCTTGGTCCCGGCTGGGGCAGGGACAAACGGCGCCTTGAAACGCTTGAAAAGGCCATTGAACGGGAAGCCGAGGGCGTTCCCCTTGTACTCGACGCGGACGGCATAATCCTCGCAAAGGAATACTTTACGCTCAGGGGAATTCCTCCCCGCTTTAACGGACTGACGATCCTTACTCCTCACCCTGGGGAACTTGAAGCCCTAAGCGGCGTGGAAAAAGAAACGCTTCTCGCAAAACCCCGCCTTGTCGCCGAACTGGCTTGTGAACTTAACGCCGTGCTGGTTTTCAAAAGCCATGTAACGGTCATCGCCGCTCCCGGCACGGGGCCTTTGGCATATGTGGACGGGATGATACCGGCGCTTGCCTCCGGAGGAAGCGGTGACCTTTTGGCGGGTTTTTGCGCGGGTCTTGCGGCCCGCCTTCGCGCCGGGGCGGAAAACAAGCTTTCGGCGGACAGCTTGTTTTCCGCCGCGGTCGCAGCCGCGGCCCTGCTTATGGAAACGGGCCGCCGGAGAAAGGCCGTATTCGGCGATCCGGCGGAACTTGCGGGGCTTTCTTCGCGCATCGCCGGCGCCGCGTGGCTGGCGAAAGGAGCTTTTTATGGATGACGAAAAAAAAGATCCTTCGGGGGCAAAGGCCGATTATGGCGGGGCGGATTACGACGACGGCAGGCTGACGTTCTACTATTCCCGGGAACGGCGGCTGGAACGGGCTTCGCCGGAGGTTCGCGCTCTTAACGAATTTGGCCCTTCGCAAAAAACAGGACTTTTCCGTACCCTTACCTCGACCAAACCGTTGACTTTCGCGTTTCTTTCGATAATTACCGCCTGCGCGGCGATGATCCTGTTTTCCTTTTTAAACAACAGCAGCCGGACGCGGGTTCTGGATACGGAGATCGTTGTTTCGGCGATCAAGGGAGACGGCAAGTCTTACCTGACCCTGAAAAAAACCGTTACCGGAAAGGATCCCTACACAGGGGCGGTTAACATTGCCGTTTCCGTCAAGAAAAATCCCCCGAGCGATCCTTCGCGGGAAAACATTTTGCCGGATCCAATGTACCTTGAAACGTTGTACTTTAGCCTTGAAAAAGAAGAAACGTACCGTTTTACCGCGCCGATGACCGGAGAGACCCTTTTGGTGTTGGCTGTCTTGAACAATCAAACGGTTCTTTTTACGGTTAACCCGCGCTGAATCCGTCCCGGAACGGGAAGACGGGAACGTGAGGCAACGCGGCCTCTTTTCTTTTTGCCGGGACGATGATATACTTTTAACATGCTGCCCTTTTATTTATTAACGATTCTTTTTAACGCCGTATCGGGTTATGTGCTGGCGTTCCGGCAGGAAGAAACCCATGAAGAAAACGGTTTTTCATTCAGCTTTGACAACGAAGTTTTCAGGCTTATACTGGGCGCGGCTTCCATTTTTACCGGCATCTTCAAGATACTTTCCCCTGTGGGGGGGAACATCCCGGTCATAGGCGATCTTGTTCCCGCCTTGGCAAATCTCGCCGGGGGTTTTATCCTGGTTTTTGAATACTACCGGAACCGGACCACGGTACGTTCCGAAGCGGTTGAGAAAATGGGCGACATTATTGAAAAAAACAGAAAGATCGCCGGGTTTATCTCTCTGGGCGCGGCGGTACTGCACTTTGTGTTTTATTCGGTTCCGTTTCTTTAACAGGCAATGGCGGAGCTTCAGAAAAGGGAATCCGTAGCCGGCGTCGCCGTTAAGGGGGATAAACTGTTTGTCGCCCGGCGGCGGCCGGGAGGCGATCTTGGCGGCAAATGGGAATTCCCCGGCGGCAAGGTGCGGCCCGGGGAAAGCCATGCCGGTACGCTTAAACGCGAATACCTTGAAGAGCTTTCCGTTCCCGTCGAAGTAGGGGAGAAAATCGGGGAAGCCCGGTTTGTCCACGGAAACACCTGTTTTTTTCTCAGCGCGCTGCTGGTCGCCCTGCAAAGTGAAGATTTTTCCTTAAAAGAACATTCGGAATACCGCTGGGTAACGTTTACAGAGCTTGAACAGCTTGACTTTGCCGATTCCGACCGTCAGATTTTTCCCGCAATCAAGAAGCTTTTTAACGCGGCCCATTGGTAGATGGTCTTATACAGATCGCATATAGACCGTATTCGACGGATAAAAGTTTACTCTTATAGTTTTGACTAAATCAAAGACTCCACATTGTCGAAATCTGTCGTCGCCGGGGTGTTTGGCAGGTACACCTACAAAAAAGTATCGCGGGGTGGCCGCAAAAACCGGACCGGACTCGTTCGGGACGGATTTTTGCGGACAGGACCCCAAACTTTTTTGTGTACCTGCCTTGATAATCAGCGACGACAGATTTTACATTTGGCATTTG
>JAIROH010000043.1 GCA_031257595.1 Treponema sp.
CCGAAAGAATGAAAATTTTACTTTTGAAGAAGGTGTATAAGGAAACGGCTGAACTTCGGTTTTGAAAGAGCCTTTTTATATATCTCTGGCTCAGAAACAGGGCTTCCGTTGCTTTATCTTTTTTTGGAGTACGCCAGTCTAAGGAAGTACTTATTTATTCGAATACGAATATCTCTCCGCAACGTCTCCATTCCCGGTAAAACAAATCTTTGGGCCCACCTGGACTTGCCCTCCAGACCTCGGCATCCTGCCTCGGTCTTCCGGGCCGGGGTTCAGCCCTGACGGCGCCATCCTTGGCGCCTTTTCCTCCCGTTGGTCGGCGGGCTAAACCCTTCAAGTCCAGAAAGGCAGTCCGCTCCCACGATCAAAAGTTTTTGTTGGGCCTTCCTGGACTTGAACCAGGGACCTACGGATTATGAGTCCGCAGCTCTAACCAACTGAGCTAAAGGCCCAAAGACACGTCCACTATTCATATATGCCTGAAAAAAATGAAAAGGTCAAGAGCCATTGCGCTTTTCCCGCGTAACCTCCGTCATCGACACGGAAGCTACAGAGCATCCCTTTGCCCTGCTGTTACTCAATCTCTTTCCCGCAATGGGGACAGATAGTCTTTTTATCTTTATCGCTTATTGCACCGACGAACCCGGAACTGATTATACCTTCTCATATTGAAACTGTGAACAAAAACCGGCTACAATAATACTGCAGGAGTTTAAAAATGCAGTTGGATTTTTCAAAAACGGCTCTCATTGAAGTGGACATACAGAACGATTTTTGTCCGGCCTACACGGGAAAAGACGGGAAGGAACGTCCCGCCGGGTCCCTTTCGGTGATACACGGAGACGCCGTCATAGCCCCCCTTAACGAACTTGCGGAGACGCTCAGCAAAAAAGGCTGCAAGGTACTGGCGTCCCAGGACTGGCATCCGGCAAATCACATCTCTTTTGCCGCTTCCCACAAGGAACGCAAAATAGGCGACATTATACTGTTACAGGTATCGGAAAAAGCAATTGCCTCATTTTATGAAAAGTACCCGGATTTAAAAAATCCCGTACCGGCGGTGATTCAACAGATCCTCTGGCCGGTACACTGTGTCCAGAATACCAAAGGCGCGGCGTTTCATGACTCGCTCAAAACCGAATATATTGATTTTGTTTTCCGCAAGGGATTCCGCAAAAACATAGATTCGTATTCGACCTTTTTTGAAAACGACCGTTGTACCCCTACCGACCTTCACGGCTATCTGAAAAAGCTTTCCGTAGATACCCTTATTATCGGCGGGCTTGCAACCGATTACTGCGTGTTCTACAGCGTTATGGACAGTCTCAGACTGGGCTACAAAACGCTGGTTCTGAGCGACGCGGTAGCCGGGGTTGATCTTCCGATAGGCTCGGTAAACAACGCGATAAAAACGATGAAAGACGCCGGAGCCGTTTTTGTGTCTTCAAAGGATATTAAATGAAGTTCTCCGGCGCGGACGCTGTCCCGGCAAGCGGAGGAACGAACTGTTCCGCCCTGTTTACCGATTTCTATTCCCTTACGATGGCCCAGGGTTACTGGAAAAACAAAATGGACAAGCGGGCGATATTTGAGATGTTCTTTCGCCGTCATCCCTTTGGCGGCGGCTTTTCCGTTTTTGCCGGTCTTGAAACCCTTATCGAAAAATTACGGGCCTTTTCCTTTTCGGACGACGACCTTGCATATTTGGCTTCCCTGGGAATTTTCGAGAACGCCTTTTTGGACTATCTTGGGGATTTTCACTTTTCAGGCGATCTCTGGTCCCTTGACGAAGGGACGATTATTTTTCCCCAGGAACCCCTGATACGGGTGGACGCCAACCTGATAGAATCCCAAATTGTCGAAGGCCTTATCCTCAATACCATCAATTTCCAAAGCCTTATCGCCACCAAAACCGCCCGTGTCTGGCTTGCCTCGGGAAAAGGATCGATAATGGAATTCGGCCTTCGGAGGGCCCAGGGCGAAGACGGCGCCATGTCGGCTTCAAGAGCCTCTTTTATCGGGGGCGCCGCGGGAACAAGCAACGTACTCGCGGGAAAAAAATTCCGTATCCCTGTTTTGGGAACCATGGACCATTCCTGGGTAATGTCTTTTCCTTCGGAAGAAGAAGCCTTCAAGGCATACGCCGACCTCTACCCCGGCAAAACGGTCTTTCTTATCGACACCTACGACAGCCTTAAAAGCGGCGTCCAGAACGCGATCAAGGCCGGCAGGACCCTTGCCGAAAAAGGAAAAAATTTCGGCATACGCCTTGATTCGGGGGACATGCACTACCTTTCCGTGGAAGTGCGGAAAATGCTCGACGCGGCGGGTTTTCCCGACGCGACGATTACTGTTTCCAACGACCTCGACGAGCTGATTGTCGAAACCCTTACCAGGGCCGGCGCGCCGATCAACACCTGGGGCGTCGGTACGCAAATGGTAACCGGCGGCAGCGAGGCGGCTTTTTCCGGGGTTTACAAGCTTGCGGCAAGCGAAGAACAAAACCGGCTGCTTCCGCGGATAAAATTTTCCGACAATCCCGAAAAGACAACCAATCCCGGCGTCAAACAGCTTTGGCGCATTACAGATACCGGCGGCATGGTCGTCGCGGACATTCTTACGCTGGACGATCCGGCGGATCCGGATATCCTTGAACAGGGCCGGCGCTACAGCTTCTGGCATCCCCAGGCCGATTACCGTCATTTTTATCACACGATTGAAGGAAGCGTCGAGCCGCTGCTCAAAATCCGGATCGACGGGGGAAAAGTAGTATTTTCCCCGCCCCCGCTTGCGGAAATCCGGCAAAAGGTACGTGAAGAACTCGACCGGTTTGATCAAAGCTACAAGCGTATTCTCAATCCCCATATTTATAAGGTTTCGGTCAGCGAAAGGCTCCGCACACTCAAGCTCGATCTGATAAAGAGCTGTCTGGGAGAACTGTAAAAAGGAGTTATGCATGACATCGTCCGCCCCAAACACGATAGAGCTGCGTTTTTCCAACATCGGCAAGGGAGGCGCGGAACCGGGTAAAACCGTTGTTTGCCCTTTCGGTGTCCCGGTAGACGCCTTTCTGGAAAGTTTCGGAGAGGTTGAAGGGGGTCTCGCGGCAGTCTATGTAAACAACGAGATCCTTCCCCTTTCGACAAAGCTTGAAACGAACTGTACGCTTGAACCGATATCCCTTTCAAGCCCCGCCGGAACAATGATCTACCGTCGTTCCCTGGCCTTTTTGCTGGCGATTGCCGCGCGGGACCTTTTCCCCAACCGCAGGCTTCTTGTCGGCCATTCCCTGGGACACAGTTATTACTACACGTTTGCCGATGAAAAAAAACCCGAAAACGCCGACATAGAAGCCCTGGACAAAAAAATGCGCGAACTGGTACGGGAAAATCTTCCCATCTCCTGCGGCTACATGGCGTACTCCGACGCGCTGGCGTTGTTTGAAAAGAACAACCAGACGGATACCCTTTTACTGTTCGCCCAGCGGAGCGAATCCAAAGTACGGGTTAACCAGTGCCGGAATTTCGCCGACCTTTATGTGGAACCACTGGTCTGCAGGACAGGGCTGCTCGACGCGTTCAAGCTGATGAAATACGGCGACGGTCTGCTGCTCCGCTTTCCCGGAACCGGGCAGGGAAAAACGATAGAACCATTTGAAGACAGCCAGAGCCTTTTTTCCGTATACCGGGAATACAAGCAATGGGGACGGATAGTCGGCGTCCAGTCGGTAGGCCAGCTGAACCGGTTTGTATCGGAACGGACGATTCAGGATTACATCCGTATCGCGGAAGCTTTTCAGGCAAAAAAACTCGCGGAAATAGCCGACAGGGTGTACGAACGGCGCGATTCCGTGCGGGTGATCCTTATCGCCGGCCCCTCAAGTTCGGGAAAAACCACGACGGCAAAGCGGCTGTCCATACAGCTTCAGGTTATGGGGATGAAGCCCATAGCGGTAAGCCTTGACGATTATTACCGCCATCCCGACGAAGCCCCAAAAGATCAAAACGGCCGGCCGGACCTTGAATGTCTTGAAGCCCTGGACATTCCCTACCTCAACCGGCAGCTTGTGGAACTTCTTGAAGGCAAAGAAGTAGACATACCGGTTTTTGATTTTAAAACCGGCGGCCGCAAAGTCCGGGGAAAACCGATAAGACTCGACAGCCAGTCAATTCTTATTATGGAAGGGATACACGGCCTTAACGATGCGTGTACTCCCCAGGTGGCCAGGGAAAAAAAGTTCAAGCTGTACGTGTCGGCCCTTACCCAGCTTAACCTTGACGACCACAACCGTATTCCCACAAGCGACAACCGCCTCCTCCGGCGTATGGTCAGGGACAACCAGTTCCGGGGGACAACGGCGGCAAAAACCATACAGATGTGGTCGAGTGTTCAGGCCGGAGAACGGCGGCACATTTTCCCGTTCCAGGACGGCGCCGATGCGGCGTTTAACTCCGCCCTTGACTATGAGCTTGCGGTGATCAAATTCTACGCGGATCCCCTGCTCCGTTCCGTTAAGCCGAACATGACCGAATACGCGGAAGCCCGGCGCCTGCTGTCGTTCCTCGATAACTTTTTGCCGATCCCGCCCCAATACGTTCCCGGCACAAGCATTCTGCGGGAATTTATCGGGGAAAGCGAATTCAAGTATTAGGCTGAATGTCGTTTATACAAATATCCAAACGCCCTACTTTGCCAGCGTTAGTATCTCCTCAACATCGGCTTCGGTAAGCGGACGGAAGTTACCGACAGTGCCTTTCTCTTTGTCAAATTTTTTGACCTTCCGGGCAATCGTCTTGAAATCCTTTTCATGGATGCCGATTTCACTCAGCGTTGCGGGCATACCGATCGAAGTATAAAAGTCCCGCAGCGCCTTTATGCCCCGCAGGGCGGTTTCTTCCGGATTATGAAAATCCTGCTCCACGTCAAAAACCCGCACCGCAAACTGTACAAAACGGGGAAGATCGTGACGGTAGGTAAATTTCATCCAGTTGGGAACAATAACGGCAAGGCCGGCCCCATGGGCAACGTCGTTAAAGCCGGAAAGTTCATGCTCTATCATGTGGCTCGCAAAATCGCCTAGTCTGCCGGTTCCAACGAGGTTGTTATGCGCAAGCGTACCGGCCCACATGATCTCCGCCCGGGCGTTATAGTCGTTGGGATTGACCAGAACCCGTTTGGCGTTGCTGATAATGGTTTTCATAATCGCTTCACAAAGCCGGTCGGTAAGATCGACGTTTTTGACGGCGGTAAAATACCTCTCAAACACATGGACAAACATGTCGGCGATTCCGCATCCGGTCTGATACGCCGGAAGGCTGTACGTGGTCTCGGGATCCAGAACGGAAAAGACCGGATATATTACGTCAACATCCAAAGGACGCTTTAAGGCGCCTTCGTCATTGGTAATAACGCTCGACCAGCTCATCTCGCTTCCCGCTGCGGCGATGGTCAAAACCGTAGCCACAGGCAGGCTCTTTTTGGGAGTCTTGCCGGCGGCGTAAAAATCCCACACATCCCCCTCGTAGGGTACGCCGACCCCTATGGCCTTTGCCGAATCAATAACGCTGCCGCCGCCGACGGCGAGGATAAAATCTATCTTTTTCTCCCGGCAGATCTGTATCCCTTCCCGGACCAGGGAAAGACGGGGATTCGGTTTTACGCCGCCCAGTTCAACAATTTCGATTCCGGCGGCCTGAAGGGATTTTAGCACCGTGTCATAGACGCCGTTGCTTTTGACGCTGCCGCCGCCAAAGTGCAAAAGAACCCTGGTTCCACCGTATTCTTTTATTACGGAACCGGTCCGGGCTATGGTTCCCTTCCCAAAAATAATTCTCGTGGGATTTTTGTAGTCAAAATTGATCATGTTTACCTCCTGTCATGAAGACCTTGTTGTATTTTGCTGTATCCTAGCACATTTCAGGGAAAAAAACCATTCCCCTTTGACTCCCAAAACAGGTCTATCATCCCGCGCGGGACGGGTTTTCAAGCCTGTTCCGCTTTGCGGGTACCCCGAGCCGCCCAACGGCGGCGTCAAACCCGTAAAGCGGATCTGCGCATATACAGACCTGCCAGAAATCGGTTTTAGGATACATTACAACAAACCTCTTCTCAGTCAATCTTCTTTTTTAATTTATCCAATTTTCAAAATCAGGAGTTCTTACAAATTCTTTAATAATTTCACTTAGTAATAAACAACCTTGTTCTGTTATTACTGTTGGACTTTTCTTTGTTTTATATATAATTCCGTTTATTATTTTTCCATTTAAATAGTCACTCCTTAAGAATTGCTCAAGCGGCCAAATCGTGGAAAAAAACGGGAAAACAGGGCCGGAAAAAAAGATGACGAAAAAGCCTTGCGGCCCGTTCCTTCAGCATTTCCATCGCCTTTTTG
>JAIROH010000209.1 GCA_031257595.1 Treponema sp.
AGTTCTTCTATGGCTTTGCCGTCCCGGGGCGCCCTGTTGTCCATTACCACAATACGGTAATAGGGCCGCTTTTTGGTCCCGAATTTTTTGAGTCTGATTCTTGCTCCCATAAGTCCTCCGGATCTTTTTTCGACGGTACGCCGAAAGCCCGGTTAACCGGAATATACCCCCGGCGGCCCGGACAAACCTGCCGGTGTATGTTTACGCGAATTCCAACCATAGCCTAAAAAGGGGAATTTAGTCAATGGGCCGGGGATGTTTCGTCAGGAATTTTACTTCTATTGAAGAAATTTGCCACGAACCACGCTAACCAACACGAACGGAACAGAGTAAGCTTCAGTTTTTCATCCGCGTTTCATACATCATGTCCTTCAAAACAAAAGTTCGTGCCGTTCGTGCGAAACACGCTCATCTTCCGGATATGGTCCCCGCCGCCAAGCCGGAATACGCTTTGTTCGGGTGGTTCGTGATTATCCGCGGCTAAAAATAAAATTACTGCAACGGGAGAATCGCCGGATGGTTCCGGCGGTTTCTTTCATATATATTGTAAACATGACAGATCTATCGGCTCTTTTGGCGTTCGGCGCGGGGCTTCTTTCGTTTTTTTCTCCCTGTGTTTTCCCCCTTATTCCTTCATACCTCTTTTTTGTGGGAGGCATGGGGCTGGAACAGGCCGCAGAGGAAAAACCCGTGAACCGGGTTGGGAAAGGCCCTGTTCTCGGGAAAACAGCTTTTTTTGTACTGGGTTTTTCCGCGGTTTTTGTGATAACCAGTATCGTACTTTCGGGCCTTATTGTCGCATCCGGGGCAAAGTTCGTTGACATTGCCGCGGGGATCGTTGTTATTATCCTTGGACTTAACGTCCTGTTTGATTTTCTCAAATTTCTCAACTATGAAAAACGCCTGCGCATAAACCGGACGCCAGGAGCCGGCCAGGGCGGTTTTACCGGCGCTTTTTTCGCGGGGGCCGCTTTCGGCGCCGGCTGGACTCCCTGTGTGGGGTCTGTTCTGGGAAGCATGCTGCTCCTGGCGGGACAAAGCGGCCGGCCCGGCCTGGCGGCATTCTACCTGGTTCTGTATTCGGCCGGGCTTGGGCTGCCGTTTCTTGCGGCGGCGCTTTTTTTTGACTGCTTCCTTGCCGGGGCGCAAAAGATAAAAAAACACCTGCCGTTAATTCAAAAAACAAGCGGGGTGCTTTTGGTATGTACGGGACTGCTTATCCTTTCCGGCCGTTTCCAGGCGATCAACATACTGATCCAGAAATGGCAATATTCGTTTATCGTTTGGGCGGAAAACCGCGGTCCTGTCGCCCGGCTTATCGCTTCATGGTTGAGTTTTCTTCAGGGGATCTAGTGTTTTTTGTCCTAATCAAATGCCACAATGACAGCAAAGCCCATGTCGCTGCTTAATGGGGCAGGCACATGCGCCCGTATCACCCCCGGCAACGCGGGTTTTGACGCTATTTGTTCTTTGATTTGGTCAAAACTAATAAGAGTAGACCTTTATCTGTTGAATACGATCTTGTTGAAATCTGTATTTGTCAGAACACTAGTCATAATCCGGCGTTAAATTGGTGCCTGGCACCTTTTTAAATCGAAGCTCCGCTTCGCGGTTATATCTTTTCTCTAAAGTATTCCAGTTTTAAGGAAATTTAGTACTGAAAAAGTAAATGCCGGCGCCCTTTCCGGGTGTTTTGCGCGGTTGCAAAACTGTGGAATTTACCGTTATCCTATGGGTATGATGAATTCAAAAAAACTACGCCTGTTGGCGTTCCTTGTTGTGTGTACCGCCGTTCTTTGGGCGGAAAGCCCTTCACAAACCGTTGTTACCGCCTTTACCGGGGCGGGGCTCAGACCGGAGCGGGAACTCATGGCATTGCCGGGTTTTTCCGCGCCGCTGGCGAATGTTCCCGGCGCTACGGGTTCTACACGCCTTGAAGATTACCGGGGAAAAGTTCTTTTTCTTAACCTTTGGGCGACCTGGTGCGGACCCTGCCGGTCGGAAATGCCTTCCATGGAAAAACTCTATCGGCGTTTCAGGGACAAGGGCCTTGAGATTCTCGCGGTAAACATACAGGAACAGAAGGCAGACGTAGAAGCTTTTATGCGCCGGAACAAGCTGAATTTCCCCGTGGTTCTGGACGAGGACGGCCGGATCGCGCGGCAATACGGGGTTACGGGGATTCCCACCAGTTATATCCTGGACCGTCAGGGCAGGGTGATACTGCGCCTTGTGGGCAGCATTAACTGGGACGATCCCAAAATTTTCGTCGCGTTCGAGGCGCTGCTGGCCGAATGAACCTCCCTGTCTAAAGACTAAATTCGATCCGAAGATTTGCTGCGGCCGGAGCGTTGGAACAGATCCCTGTTATTGAGGAGTATATGCCGAATATAGCCGCTGAATGTCTGCTTGCCGCGTTGCGCTTTGCGGCGCTGTGGATATTATTCCATGTGTTTCACCGCCCGAGGACACAACTGCGCCGCGTTCTTGCCGTCGGCATCATGGCGCTGCAATATCCGTTCTGCCGCAT
>JAIROH010000086.1 GCA_031257595.1 Treponema sp.
ACGGTACAGCCTTGATAAAGGACGCCGTCGAAACGGACGCCCGGGCCGCCGGGCGTTTCCAGGCGGGTAACTTTTCCCGGGGACAGGGCGTTGATCCGGCACTCGATGGCCCAGCCGGAAAGGGCCACCCTGTCCGGGTCAAGTTCCATGCGGCCGGCCGCGCAGGCGAGGATCTGCTCACGGACAATGTCCACGCCGGTGACAAATTCGCTTACCGGATGCTCCACCTGGAGCCGGGCGTTTACTTCCATAAAGTAAAAGTTTTCCCCCTCCACAAGAAATTCGATGGTGCCCGCCCCGGCGTACTTGAGTTCCCGGAACAGGTTTACCGCGCCTTCCGCCATGCGGGCGCGCATCGTTTCCGTTACCCCCGGCGAGGGGCTTTCCTCGATAAGTTTCTGGTGGTTCTTCTGCACGGAACAGTCCCGCTCTCCCAGGACGGCGACGCGGTTCCCGCCGGCGAGAATCTGGAGTTCCACGTGCCGGGGGTTTTCCAGATAACGCTCGATAAAAACCGTGCCGTCCGCGAAGTTTGCCCCGGCCTCGGAACGGGCAACGGCAAGATTTCCGGCAAGCTCCTCCGCCCGCCGGACTATGCGCATCCCCCTGCCGCCGCCGCCCGCCGCCGCCTTGATGATCACCGGAAAACCAAGCTCTTTTACCGCTTTGGCGGCGGCCGCCGCCGAATCCACCGCCCCGGCGCTTCCGGGCGTAACCGGGAGGCCGAATCTCCGCGCCGTGTCCCGCGCGGCTACCTTGTCGCCCAAAAGTTCGATGGTTTCCGGGGCCGGGCCGATGAAGATGAGCCCCTTCTCCCGGACAAGCCTCGCGAAGCCCGCGTTCTCCGACAGAAACCCCACGCCCGGATGAATTGCCTCGCAGCCCGTACTGATCGCCGCCATGACAAGGTTGTTCCGGTCAAGGTAGCTTCGCGCGGAGGGGGGCGGCCCTATACATACCGCCCGATCCGCGAGGCGCACGTGGAGGCTGTCTTTATCGGCCGTGGAGTAGACCGCTACGGTTTCTATCCCCATTTCCCGGCAGCTCCGGATGATCCTTACCGCGATTTCCCCCCGGTTGGCGATCAAAAGCCGCCGGACGGGTTTAGAGCCGTTTGACTTCAAAGAGCGCCTGCCCGTATTCCACAAGGTCCCCGCTTGCGGCCTTCACATCGAGAATCTCGCAGTCAAACTCGGCCTCAAGGTGGTTCATCATCTTCATGGCTTCCAGGATGCAGAGGGTATCCCCGGCCTTGACCCTGCCGCCCGCCTTGACAAAGGCCGGGGCGTCCGGCCCGGGTGCGGCGTAAAACGTCGCCACGATGGGGCTGGTGATGGTTTCCCCGGCGGGTATTGTACCCGCGGACGCGGAGCCCGGCGCACCGCTTCCCGCGGCCTGCAATCCCAGGTGAACCGGCACGGCATGGCCGTCCCGCGCGGGCGGGATCTCGGCGGGAACCGGCGGCGCGGCCCTCAGCGCCGCTTCCTTGCGGAAAATTATGTGCAGCGGTCCTTCCTCTATGTCCAGCTCCGCGATATTCGCGGCGGAAAAGCTGTTTAACAGTTTTACTATTGATTCATCAACCGCCGTAAGTTTGTCGCTCATACTGATCTAAAACTCCTGTTACTACTCATATCACACGGTAATTCATGTTGCGTCCCGGCTGTATATGACGTTCGGGGCAGGTAATAGGGCATTGCGGAGCAACTGGCCCTGCCTTACAATTCCCTTACGCAATCACAATATGCTGAATCTCCCCCCACTTTCCCAATTCACCCCGTTCATTTTGCCACCGGGCAAAACAGGATAAAAATTTCCCCTCCGCTTCCGGCGGCAGGGACAACGTAAACGGCGAGCGGGTCATCAACCTGGTTTCTTTTATCAGGGCGTAGTCCGTTACCTTTTCCGGCCCCCATATATAGTTGAGTAAAGCGCCGTTCATGCCATAGGGAACAGCCTTACTGTCCGGCGTTGCCTCGTCCTGAAAACGTACCTCTGTCTGAAATCCCCCTAATGCCTTGAGGTCGGTAATCAAGACACGAGTCTTCGGTTCCCCGACAGGCGTATGGGTCGGGTCCTTATTCGGCAGTCTCATGGCGGTACGGTCTTCGTTGGTTACGGGATCAAATTTGAGATACTGCTGGATGAAAGGCCGGACAAAATCCTTTGCCGCTATCCGGGCATCGTTTTTGGCCTCCGTGTCCACCGAGGTATGGGGGCCGAGGGTCTTGCCATACGCCGTGTGCCAGTCCGTGTTGTGCTGTTTCAAAGCCGCCGCCTTGTCCGGCGGAATATGTGTCCAGGTCCCTGCAACCACCATAGTATCCACATAGCCGGTCAAATTCCCCAGCCAGCCGTCAAATTCAGCGTCCGGGCCGGGGATAAAATCTTTATTGTGCGCCATATTTTTCTCCTTTTCATGAATATTTTGTTTATATCCAACGGTAAACCCTTTGGCGGCTCTTGTCTACCGCTCCCTTTCGACAGCGAGCCGCTCGCTGTCTATCGTGAGCCGTTCCCTGTCTATAATAAGCCGCTCACTGTCTTTTGTGAGCGGCCCGCTGTCTTTTGCGGATGACTTTCTGTCTACAGCGAGCCGTTCACCGTCTATAGAGCGTCATTCCCCGTCTACAGCGGGCAATTGGCTGTCTATAGCGAAGTATTCACGATCGAAGGTAAGCCGTTTGCTGTCCATGAGGGATAAGTTACTGTCTACGGGAAACCCCTCCCAAAACGGCGGAAAAATCAGGGGTCTTTGTCTAAATCCTTGAGTTTTCCCTCAATAACCTGTGAAATTGCCCTTTGAATGTCTTCTATTGCCGCTTTCCGATAGGTTTTAATGGCCTCTTTTGAGCTTAGTTCCTTGTGAAACAGCTCCGTGGTGTCAATTCCCAAAGCGGAAGCAAGCCGTTCTATCATTTCAGGGGAGGGAAATTTCCGCTTTATCTCCAAAAGTCCTATGTAATTCGTGCTGGTGTCTACTTTTTCAGCCAGCTTTGCCTGAGATAAGCCCAGAGCCGAACGGTATTTCTTTATGTTTTGAGCTAACAGGTCTCTTATATCCGTCATTCTACACGCACGTCTTTATTTTGATTTTAATAGCCGGAAGACTATTGACCAATTTGCTATTAGTTGCTATTTTATATTTGCCAATAGTCAATCATAGGTACCGTATGATTCTGCTATCCGGCATGGGTCATATTAACCCATAAACCCCATCCAACCTTCAGGCTGGACATTAAGGAGGCTTCAAATGAAGAAGTTCTGCAAATTTTTAGGGATTATTGCCATTGGGGCGGTAATCATGGCGGCGTCCGCCGTAGTTCTGGCGGGATGTGATAATCCGGCCGGCGGCGGTGAACCTGGTGTGGAGGACGGTAACCTTGCGGGGAGCGTTTGGGTACGGTCCAGCAAAAGTTCCGGCCAATGGGATTTTACCTATACACGCACGTTCACCAGCGACAGCGCCGGTACGGATAATCAAAAAGGCTGGGGTATGGTCGGCAACAAAAAACAAAATTACAACACCACAACCAATTTTACCTATATCTATTACCCCAATATCGGACAAGGCGTCATAGGCAAAAATACTACGAAGTTTTCTGTTTCTTCGGATTATAAAACTTTGACGGAGGGGAGCACCATATATACACGGCAGTGATACTTGGAATGTGGCGGCATCCGTACTGCCGCCAAACGAAATGTATGGCGTTATTAAAATTAACCCATAATGAGAAAACTTTGTTGCCAGAGTATTAGAAAAACGCGGCTTCAAAACGTTTCATTCTGATACATTCCTGCCCCTTATGAGCGGGAAAAATCATCAATCGAAGCAAGCCAAAAGCCTACGCTTCTGAAGCTATGCTTCTAAGGAGATGTACTATGAAAGGGACAAAAGGTCTTTTTCGGTTGGGAATGTTAGCCCTTGCGCTCTCATTCATGGCGGTTCTGGCGGGATGTGATAATCCGGCCGGCGGTGATGACAGGAGCATTGCATCTGAACTCATTGGGAAATGGGAATTCAATTCCGTACTTGCTTCCGGAACAACTCATGCACTCCCTTATGGCGGTATAAATACCGGTGGATATGAATTTACATCCAGATCATTTAAATCATATATGAATGGGTCTGTTGCATTTGAGAGGGAGGGTTATACCGAAGACAATAGAATTTATGCTTCAGATGGACAAGCAGGGTACACGTATTCACTAAGTGGGGACAGCTTAACAGCGAATGCTATAGATGGATCTTCCGGAGTAATTGCCACTAAAGTTATCAAATTTAGTTGGGAATAAGCCGATGGTCGGAAATACGACCGTCGCTTAAAAATATAGGGCGTATGCTCTATATAAAAACTTTTGTACAAAGGAACGTTTTGTAAAATGAAAAATGTATTTGCAGTGGTTCTCGCAAGCCTGCTCGCGGGAGGAGTTTTCGCGCAGGAAGACGTTCACAAGCACCAGCCGTTTGATATGCTGCTGGGCCTTAATTTCGGGGTGGGCATGACGCCAAATATGGGAGAGTTGTTTAGCGCGGTGAGCAACAGCAGGATTCCAAAAGGTAATTATGCCATTACTTTCGACTTTGGGTTGACCTGCGATTTTTACCTTTTTAACTGGCTGTCGTTCAATACCGGATTATTATTGCACCCGGATATATATCTTGTATTAGACCAGGATTTTTACAACGTCGATAGTTTTACGGATATTGCGGCAACTCCGATTTGTTTAACCATACCTCTTGCGGCGCATA
Source organism: Treponema sp. (assembly GCA_031257595.1). Lineage (GTDB taxonomy): Bacteria > Spirochaetota > Spirochaetia > Treponematales > Breznakiellaceae > JAIROH01. The sequence goes on from JAIROH010000086.1 coordinate 4,754, forward strand.
TTAATATTCCGAAGGTCGAATGGTTATATGCGGGAATGGGGTTAAATTTAAACATTCCCCTTTTCGGTATGGTTGACGGATTGGCCGGAATTGATACAAAAGGAGACTTTTTTGTGGGTTTGCCTATAGATATAGGGTTTGATTTTGTGAAACCGGGTAAAGGCGGAGGGCGTTTTTTCTTTAGGATTACGCCGGAATTCCATGAAAACGGAACCACGGTGCCAATCGGTTTTATTTGGCAAATTTACAACTGGAAATTATATAGCAAAAAATAGCCCGTCCGCATCCATGCGGACCGGGGCGGTGGACGGCGCAGCCGTTCTCCGCCCCTTGATTTTGTGTAAACTTATTTGAGATCAATAATTTTTTGTATGCCAATTTTAAAGCATGTTTTTATTACATTTTTTCCATTATTTACAGAAAATTTTGGGGCGTATTGCATATAACGCGAGTTTTTACTGTCATTGCGCCGCAGGCGCATGGATGGGGGGTAGGCCGGGACCTTGGCCCGGCCGCAGGGGGGCCGGACGGCGGCCCGTTCCACGACAGCCGCCGTATGGTAAC
>JAIROH010000091.1 GCA_031257595.1 Treponema sp.
TCCCCGACGTGCCCCGAGTGACGGTCCTCCCGGTGTAAAAACGGTCTGGCGGGGTTTACAGAAATTCTACACTCTCTACGACTATAGGGAAATGTTCGACTTTGTGGGTCAAGTTTAGCGCAGAGCGGCGGGGTATCTTGTAAGCGTTACCTTGTTTACGAGGTTCGTTCTGCAAGGAAATTATTTACTTGTGGGGTCTACTACCGGAAGTGAACCGTAATCGAAAGCGCCCATGTTATCGGAAAAGCGCCCGGCGGAGGCTATGCTTCCTGTTCGGTCATTTACGCCAGGGCGTTCCAAATGCCGGCAAAATCCACCGTAAGACCCGGCAGAATCGAAACGTCCAGGCTTTGTGTGTTACTGTGAACGGTGGAGATATAATGGCTTGTCCCGTTTTCTTTTTCCAGGACATGTACCTGAATATCCTTTGTTTCCGGGTCTATAAGCCAATATTCCCGCACCTCCGCTTTGAGGTATTTGGTAAATTTTAACAGCAACGGTATTTCGGTGTTTGAAGGAGAGCGAATCTCGATAACCAGATCCGGCGCTCCCCGGCAGGCCCGGTTGTTGGCGGTCTTGGCGCGGTCGCAGACAACCAACAGATCCGGCTGGACGACCGTATCGTCGCTTTGATCTTTTTCGGGGAAAAGCCGCACGTCCAGAGGGGCCGCGAAAACCTGGCAGGGCTTGCCTTTCAGGAAATTCCAGAATTGGCCCAGCAGTTCCCTGCTTACGATTTGATGAGCTACCGAAGGGGCGGCCATCATCCAGGCCTCGCCGTTGATAAGCTCGTAGCGTTTGTCCGTTTCCCAGGCAAGGTAATCCGCGTAGGTATAGCGGGTCTTTCCTTCCTCTTCTTTTTTAAGCGCCGTTGGCATATACCCGATTATAACCGGAACGGCCTGAAAAATCCATATCGGAAACTTGAGGTTTCCGAACAACTCTATTATACTCCGCTTATGGAAAAAGAGGTTTCCGTTTTACAGTCGGAACGTTACGGCTATGATTTTGTTCCGCCTGAATATCTGCCGCCGGGAAAAGACGAATACTGGCTGCGGAACGGGCAGTCGGCGCAAAGACCCTGGCGGCGCCTGACCGCGGGCGAAGTCGAGACGCTCAGGCGAAACGGCAGCTTTGCTCCCGACTGGGAAAAGGTTTTTGTATGCGATCCGTTTGAACCTGCCCTGATAAAGAATGTTTCGTTTTACGGTCTGGTTCGTATCGGCGTTTTGAGGAATGTGCTGCTTCGGCACCACGACTTCGAAGTTCCCGCGGGGATACGAAACAGCGTTCTTGTTTCCTGCGATGTGGGGGACGATGTTGCCATTCAGGACTGTTCCCTTGTTTCGCATTACATTATCGGGGACAGCTGCGTGATATCCCGCGTCGACGAACTTGTTGCCACCAATCATTCCAAGTTCGGAAGCGGCATTGTCAAGGACGGCGAAAAAGAGGATCTGCGTATCTGGATCGACGTAATGAACGAGGCCGGCGGGCGTTCGATTCTTGCGTTTCCCGAAATGATCTGCGCCGACGCTTTTCTTTGGGCATGTTACCGGGACGACGGGGAATTGACAAACGCGCTCAAAAAGATAACCCAGGAAAGCGCGGGGTTTTCGGGAAACGGTTTCGCAAAACCGGGCAGCAGGGGATTTTACGGAACCATAGGATCCTGCGCGGTGATAAAAAGCTGCCGGATCATAAAAGACGTAATGGTGGGAGAAGGCGCCTATATCAAGGGCGCCAACAAGCTGAAAAACATTACCGTTCTTTCTTCCCTCGAGGAGGCTGCCCAGATAGGCGAAGGCGTAGAGCTTGTGAACGGCATAGTGGGATACGGTTCCCGTGTGTTTTACGGATCCAAGGCGGTGCGCTTTGTCATCGGGAGAAACTGCAACCTTAAATACGGGGCGAGGCTTATCCATTCCGTACTGGGAGACAATTCAACGGTATCGTGCTGCGAAATACTCAACAACCTTGTTTTTCCCGGCCACGAGCAGCACCATAACAATTCTTTTCTTATCGCGAGTCTTATAGGCGGCATGAGCAATATGGCCGCCGGAGCCACGATCGGCAGTAACCACAACTCCAGGGCCAACGACGGGGAAATACGCGCCGGCAGGGGGTTCTGGCCCGGCCTTTCGGTTACCCTCAAACATCCAAGCCGGTTTGCCGCTTTTTGCCTTGTCGTCAAGGGGGACTATCCCTATGAGCTTAACATTACGCTGCCGTTCTCGCTGGTAAACAACAACGTCCGCCGGGACAGGCTGGAAGTAATGCCCGCCTATTTCTGGATGTACAACCTTTACGCCCTGGAACGGAATTCCTGGAAAACGCTTAACAGGGACAAACGGCTGATCAAGGCGCAGCATATCGAAACCGATTACCTTGCCCCCGATACCGCCGAGGAGATTATCGCCGCCCTTGGGATGATTGAACAATGGATGAAAGATTCCGGCTGGGACATCGCCGAACTTTCACGCGGGGATACGGTCGGGGAACAGGCAACGGACGCCGACGAAGACCCGGAATACGATTACAGCGGAGACGAAGAAGTCCTTGCCGTCCGCGGGCTTGAACGGCACAGCCGTCCCGAAGTTATCCTAAAGCCCCGGCGCGCCGTTCTGGCGTACCGGGAAATGCTTTTTTATTACGGCATGAAAACCGTCGTCGAATACATGGAAGCGCATCCGAAAAAAAGTTTTGCCGAATTTACCGCCGAAATGGAAGGGTCCGAAAAAAACGCGCCGGGACGGGTAACGGAATGGGTTAACCTGGGCGGGCAGATAGCGCCGGCCTTTCGCCTTGACGGTCTGCGGGACGGCATACGGACGGGAAAGGTATCAAGCTGGGAAGCGATTCATGCCGCCTATGACGGCTTTTTTTCCGCTTACCCCCTGGACAAAACCCGCCACGGCTGGGAAACCCTTCGCTGGCTTGAAAACAAAGCGACCCATCCGTTTACCCTGCCGGAACGTTTTGCCGAAGCCCTGGACAGGGCGGCTATGCTGCAGGAAAAGATCGCCGGCGAGGTGTACGCAAGCAGGGCAAAGGATTTCCACGATCCGTTCCGCGGCATCACGTACCGAAACGACGACGAAATGAAAAAAGTCGCCGGTTCCGAAAGTCCGTTTGTAAAACTCGCCAGGGAAAAAAGCGCCGCGTTTAAAGAACGAACGAACAGCCTAAAAAGAAGAATAGTTCCGGATCAATCCCGAAACTAGGGCAAAACGAACGGGAATGGATCACGGGAGAACGCGCCGTTTTGCCGCCGGCGGTTTTACACGTTTCGTTTTTGTTTTTGCCGCGCGGTACAGGGTTTCCTTAAAAATAATCTTGAACGCGTCATGGGCGTTTTCGACAAATTCGGCGTCGATTGACGAGCGGATGTCTTTGTCCAGTTCGTTCCAGTCTTCTTTGTTTTCAAGCGGGATAAGGACTTTTTCCATGCCGTTTCGTACGGCGGCAAGAAGTTTTTCTTTAAGGCCCCCGATAGGCAGGATGCGGCCCGTCAGGGTCAGTTCACCGGTCATCGCAACGCCGGGTTTGGGTGCCGCGCCGCAGAGCGTTGAAAGCAGCGAGGCGGCCAGGGTAATACCCGCCGAGGGGCCGTCTTTGGGAATCGCCCCTTCGGGAACGTGAATATGGAAATCGGTTTTGCCCATGTCCTTTACCAGGAACTTGAACTTGTCCTGTTCGCTGCGAAGATAAGAAAGGGCTATTCTGGCGCTTTCTTTCATCACGTCCCCAAGGTTTCCGGTAATGACAAGATCGCCGTTCCCGTTATAGCTTTTGGTTTCAACGGGCAAAATCGCGCCGCCTGTTTCTGTCCACGCCAGGCCGTAAACGACGCCGATCCGCGCCTCCTTGAAAACAAGATCCCTTTTGTATTTGCGCCGGCCCAAAAGCTTTTCAAGGTCTTTGGCCTTGACTGTTTTTTTATAGGCGCTTACCGGTTTTTTTTCTTCGCCGTAGCTGTTTTCCACAGCCCTTCTGGCGATACGCCGGGCGCAGCGGGCAATTTCCCTTTCCAGGCCGCGGACGCCGGATTCCATTGTCCAGTACCGCACCATCGATAAAAGCGCCTCGTCCTCAAACGCGATCTTTGAATCCTTTAGGCCGTTTGCCTCAAGTTCTTTGGGGACCAGGTATCGTTTTGCGATGGACAGCTTTTCCAGTTCTCCGTATCCGGGGATTTCAATAATCTCCATGCGATCAAGAAGAGGGTAGGGTATCGGATGAAGGGAATTTGCCGTGGCGATAAAAAGCACCCGTGAAAGATCGTAGGGCAGCTCCAGGTAATGATCGGTAAAGGTATTGTTCTGTTCCGGATCAAGGACTTCAAGCAGGGCCGACGCCGGATCCCCGCGAAAGTCGCTTGAAAGCTTGTCGATTTCATCAAGCAAAAAAACCGGGTTGATCGCGCCGGCCTTGCGCATCGACTGGATGATCTTTCCCGGCAGGGCGCCGACGTAGGTTTTTCGGTGGCCCCGGATCTCCGCCTCGTCTCTGACGCCGCCCAAAGAGATGCGCACAAAACGGCGGTCCAGGGCCCTGGCTACGGACTTGCCGAGACTTGTTTTACCCGTACCCGGGGGGCCTACAAAACAGAGAATCGGCCCTTTGAGGGGACTGTTTTTTCCCCCGGAAAGCTCCTGTACCGCGATAAATTCAAGAATCCGTTCCTTGGCCTTTTCCATGCCGTAGTGATCTTCTTCAAGAATTTTTTCCGCCCTGACAAGGCTTCCCCTGGTATCAGGCGCGGGGCTGGCTGTACCGGGACTTTCCTCCGCGGCGAGAACTTCTTCGGGGACCGCTCCGCCGTATGTGCCATTCCCGTTCCATGGAAGATCGGCGATCCATTCGAGGTACCCCCGCAGCACCCCGGCCTCGGGCGAAAACGGCTGTAGTTTTCTCAGTTTGGCAAGCTCTTTTTTCGCCTTGAAGAGCACCTCGTCTCCGGGCTGTCTTTCCTCAATGGAACGTTCCAGTTCGGCAAATTCATCCTCTGTGTTTTCCTTGCCGAGCTCCCGGTTAATTTCTTTAAGCTGTTCGTTAAGGATATACTCGCGCTGATTTCTGTCCATGCGGCTTTTTACTTTTCCCGAAATGTTTTTTTGAATGCCCAGGATTTCGTTTTCCAGTTCCAGGGCTTCAAGCAGGACGGTAAGCCGTTTGGTTTCGTCGCTGTGCGCCAAAAGCGCCGCTTTTTTTTCTGTTTTTATAACCAGCGCGTTGGAAATGATGTTGCACAGCCGTTCGGGATTTTCCGTTTTTTCCACGGTGGAGATTGTTTCGGTACTTACTTTTTTGGAGTATTCCGCGTATTGACTAAACGCTTTTTGTACCGAGCGGAGCAGGGCAAGTTTTTCCGTACCGGGAGGAAGCTGCTGTACCGGAAAAACGGAAACGGCTATACGCACGATGGCGCAGCCGCTTTCTTTTCTCAGCGATCTAATGCTTCCCCGAAACTCCCCGTGAAGCACGACCCGGTAGCTTGAGTCGGGAAGGCGAAGGTATTGAACGATGCGGACCACGCTGCCAAGCCCGTAGGTGTCGGCCGCGGCGGGGATTCCCGGTTCGGACGATGCTTTCAACGGCGCGGCAAAAAGCCTCATGTCCCGTTTAAGGGCCTCTTCCACGGCGGCTATGCCCGATTTGTAGGTAATGTAAACGGGTATGATGGTCTGCGGAAAAAGAACCAAATCCCGCAGGGGAAGCAGCGGAAATTCATCCTTGTCTGTTTTTCCCGCAAAGACGGAAAAAAGTTTTGCTACGCCCGGTTTATCCGCATCGGCAGAGGAGACGCCGCGCTTCATGCGCTTTTCTGGAAGGGATGAACCTCGGGCGGCTCCGATTTTTCAACCGTATCCTGGGTTATAATTACCCGTTTGCTTCCTTCCATCGAGGGGATATCGAACATTATGTCGGTCATAAGCCGCTCCACAATGGCCCTGATTCCCCGGGCGCCTGTTTTCTGTTTGATTGCCGTTCCCGCTATCGCGTTGATCGCCCCGTCGGTAAATTCCAGCTTGACATCGTCTATCGCGAGGGAAGCCTGGTACTGCTTTACAATGGCGTTTTTCGGTTCGGTGATGATACGTTTAAGATCTTCCAGTTTAAGTTCTTCAAGGTTTACGGTAATGGGAAGCCGGCCGATAAACTCCGGGATCATGCCGAAACGGATAAGATCGTCCGGATGGAGCTGGGCATAAAGCTCTCTGAGGTTTCTGTCCCGGTTGTTCTTTATATCCGCGCCGAAGCCCATCGGATGCTGAACAACCCGCTGTTCGATAAATTTTTCAAGTCCCACAAAGGCCCCGCCGCAGATAAAAAGTATGTTCGTGGTATCGATGCGGATCATCTCCTGATTCGGGTGCTTTCGCCCGCCCTGGGGCGGAACGGAGGCGATGGTTCCCTCGACAATCTTAAGCAGCGCCTGCTGAACCCCCTCGCCCGAAACATCCCGCGTTATCGAAACGTTTTCTCCCTTGCGGGCGATTTTATCAATTTCGTCAATATAGACAATGCCCCGTTCTGCCGAGGCTATGTTGCCGCCGGCGCTCTGTATCAGTTTGAGCAGGATGTTTTCCACATCCTCGCCGACATAACCGGCTTCGGTAAGGGTGGTGGCGTCCACAATCGCGAAAGGCACTTTGAGTTTTCTGGCCAGGGTCTTCGCGAGGAGTGTTTTTCCCGTTCCGGTTGGCCCTATAAGCAGTACGTTGGATTTTTCAATTTCCACGTCGTCGGGATCCTTTACCGGATTGGCAATGCGCTTGTAGTGGTTGTACACCGCCACGGAGAGGGCTTTTTTCGCGTCGTCCTGGCCGATGATAAACTGATCCAGGTATTTTTTAATTTCCCACGGCGTGGGGATGTTGCCGGTAAACTGGGCGGTAAGCTCGTGATCTTCGTCGGCGAGGATCTTTTTGCAGACTTCTACACACTCGTCGCAGATAAACACGTCATTCGGACCGGCGATAAGCCGCCTGGTCATGTCGGCGCTTTTCCCGCAAAAAGAACAGGATCTTTCGGATCCGCCGTAACCGTTACGAAGCCGCGCCATTTTTTTCCCTTGTTAGCACCTTGTCCGCGGCGCCGTAGGCAACCGCTTCCTCGGCGGACATGTAAAAATCCCGTTCCGTGTCCAGGGCAATCTGCTCCGGCGTTTTCCCGGTATGTTTCGCAAAATACTCTATCGTGAGTTTTTTAAGCCTGATGATTTCCCGCGACTGAATGCCGATGTCTCTGGCCTGACCCTGGGCGCCTCCCCAGGGCTGGTGTCTCAGTACCCTGGAAGACGGAAGGACAAGCCGCTTGCCCGGAGCGCCGGCGCAGAGAATAAGGGCGGCCATGCTGGCGGCCTGGCCGAGGCAGATCGTCTGGACATTGGATTTTACATGCTGAATCGTATCGTAGATCGCGAGCCCCGCCGTTACCGATCCCCCGGGGGAATTGATGTAGAGATTAATATCCTTTTCCGTATTCTGGCCGTCCAGAAAAAGTATCTGGGCCACTACCATGTCGGCATTAAGATCGACAATTTCCCCGTCAAGAAAGATAATTCTGTCCGAGAGAAGCCTTGAATATATATCATAATACCGTTCTCCCATGCCGGTTTGTTCGACCACATGGGGAAGGATGTTGCTCATACAAACTCCCTTTCTACAATTTAACCATTTTTGGACATCAAATCCAGATATTTTTTTCGCTCGCCTTTTTTTACCTTGTTTTCGGCCAAAAACAGATCGAACAGTTTTCGTTCTTTTATGTCTTCTTTTAACGATTCCCTTATGTTTTCCTGCTCGTAGTATTTTTTGATGTCTTCCGCGGGGGCGTCGGAATACGACATAATGCCTTCAATTTCCTTTTCGGTTTCTTCTTCCGAAGCCTCAAGCTCAAGATCCCTCATAAGGGTTTCAACAACAAGCCTGCTTTTCAGGGCTTTTTCGGCGTCGCCCTTCCATTCTTCCCGGATATTTTCCGGATTTTGGCCGGATTTCCCCAGGGTTTTTTCGAGCTCTTCCGGAGAAACGTTAAAACGCCTTGCCAGGTTTCTCCACCGGGAATCCAGTTCGAGCCTGAGCATCGATTCGGGAAGGTCTATCGGGGTGTTTTCAAGTATTTTTTCAAGTATATTGGAAACCGTTATGTCCCGCAGGCGCCTTTCCAAATTCGTTGAAAGCCGGTCTTTTATGCTGTTTTTTAGATCGTCCAGGGTGTTGTACTTTTCGTCCACGTCCTGGGCAAGGTCGTCGTCCAACCCGGGAAGCTTTTTTTCCTTGAGGGCGGTAAGCGTAACCCTCACCGTGACGGTTTTCCCGGCCAGATCCCTGTAATTGTAGTCTTCCGGGAATGTTTTGGTGATGTCCTTTGTTTCATTCTTTTTCATCCCCACAATGTCGTCGTCAAACCCGTAGAGGTTGTATCCCGACCCAAGGGTGAATACAAAATCTTCCCGTTCACTGCCTTTTACCGGATTTTTGTCTCCGTCAAGTTCGCAGTACGTTACCGTTACCACATCATTTTTGACGGCCGCTTCCCCATCGTCCCGGTCAAGAACGATGGCGTTCCGTTCCCGAATCTCTTCAAGTTCACGGTTCAGGTCTTCATCGGTTACGGAAACATCGGGGACTTCCACTTCAAGGCCTTTCCAGGGCCCCACGGTAAGTTTGGGAAGCACGTCGTAGATGACCGAAAAGACAAGGTCGTTTTCAAAGTCAAGAACGGGTTCTCCGTCGATCCGGGGAGTGGAATAGGGGAGGGGCTGATCGTCTTTCGGGAAGCTTTCGTCCTCAAACACTTCGGAAATGGTTTTCCCGAATATTGAATTGAGGGCTTCATCTTTGAGCGAGCCGCCGAATTTCCGCTCAAGCACTTCCCGGGGAACCTTGCCCTTGCGAAAACCGGGAATCTGTATGGTTTTAACGTAATTGTTGACAAGCTCGTCGTATTGGCTGCGGACATCTTCTTTGTCCACTTTAAGGGTTAGCTTGATCGCCGACCGGTCCAGCCGGGTGATTTCTTTTGATACGGACACGTGCTTCCTCTGTCGTGAGATATGCGAGAGAGGGGACTCGGACCCCTATGCCAAAGGCACCAGATCCTAAGTCTGGCGTGTCTACCAGTTTCACCACTCTCGCGTTGTTTGAACCGTAAACACTCTGGTTCAAGTCCGGAATGAGTACATTCGCCTTGTCATTATAATAAAAAATAACAATGGGGATGTCAAGGCAAAGGAGAACGAGCCGTATGTGGTTTCTTGCAATGCAAGATTTTATCAATAAACAGCAAGGGTTTGGTAAAAAATTTTGAACATGAGAGGCTTTTCCGGTACTCTTTTTCATGAGGCAACGCGAGGACTTGACAACGAAATTAGTATATGTGATACTAAAGACCAATGGAGGTTGTTCCAAGACTTTAGTTTTTTGGGAGACAAACTTTGTCCGTTAGTGGAAAAACCACGGGGTTTTGAAATTGGCGTATGATTTAAAAAGTTCTCATAATTTACTTTTATGTGTGGTGGCAAAATGAGTGACTTAGACGAAGTAGTCGTTGATGAGGAAAAAGTCGTAAAGGCAATCCGTATGGAAGTGCCTTTGGTAATGACTACTTATACGCTTCCACGTAAAGTGGAAAAATATATTGAAAAGGTAGTTACGCTTTTCCTCGAATATATACGTCAATCCTCCCTGGCGGACAGTATTATCTATTGTGTTCAGGAATTAGTTGTTAACGCCAAAAAAGCCAACACCAAACGGGTTTATTTTCTCGAAAAGGGGCTGGATCTCAGCAGTCCGCAGGATTATAGCGTCGGTATGGAGACTTTTAGGGAGGAAACGCTCACTAATATTCAGCATTATCTGGATCTTCAGAAAGAAAAAGGACTTTATATCAAACTCGTGCTTCAGCTCAAAGATAATATTATAACGATAGAAGTCCGTAATAATTCCATTATCACGCAGGAAGAACTGGAACGTATCCGTAAACGGCTTGCAAAGGCCGGCACCTACAGTGATCTGGAAGAAGCGTTGGGTAATATTTTGGATGATTCCGAAGGCGCGGGGCTTGGGCTTATTATTCTGGTCCTTATGATGAAAAAAATCGGCCTTTCGGAAAAAAGTTTCAATATTTTGCGTACCGATGCGGAGACCGTGGCGCGTATCGTTATACCCAAGAACTTAAAAAGAGCCGGTTAGCCGAAGCCGTATTGTCAATCGCAGGCAAAGCTCTTATACTTAAAGAGCTACATTTTAAGGCGGGGATTGAATGGCAGGGCCGCTTCAGCTGACATTTGTAAACTATAAAAAAGACTCGTATATTATCGTGGAAGGCAAATCCAGCGAGGATCGTTTTTTCATCATCAGGCAGGGAAAGGTACGTCTTTCAAAAGATCTTGAAGTTGTTGAGGAAGAGC
>JAIROH010000258.1 GCA_031257595.1 Treponema sp.
CTTGGCAACGAGAAAGCTGAATACGGCAAAGCGGTGCTTGCCGAATTGGGCAAAAATCTTACTCTTCAATATGGGCGCGGTTTTAGTGAACGCAATCTCTTTAATATGCTCAAACTTTACGAGGTTTTCAACAACAAACAGATTTTGCACACACTGTGTGCAAAATTGTCATGGTCGCATTTTTGCAAGCTGACGTACATTGAGGATGACACCAAACGGGATTTTTACACCACAAGGAGAGCATTGGAAATGATGAATAATACCACAAAAATTAACTTTTTCCCCATATTGAATGATGAGTTCAAATTTCCTATTATCCATCACCGGCACCACTTTTCCGCTCTGGGATACTGTTCGGTGGCAATCGATTTTACTTCCCGTGTCCAATCCTGTAGTGTCCGTCACGCTGATGCCGCAACAAAGGCCACGTTCTGTTTTCGTAAGTCTGATATGATATTTCTTTCCCTTCATTACTTACTTCCTCCCGCCTGGGTTGAGGATAATATATAACGATCTGTATCCAGGCAAGCTGTCAAGGCGCCTTGAGACGTACCTGGTGTACCGCCGGGGTCAGACCCCAGGCGCCGGATATAGTGTCTCAACGGGAACATGTTCCTAAGTCAGACGCTTCTCCGCTTTCCAGATCGCAACGAGCTCTTCCGGGTTTAGCTGTAAGTCGTCCAACTCAACCGCCCTGCCGCTGCGGAGAAAGAATATCAGGCAGCGGACGGGCTTTCCGTAGATGTCCGAAACGGCCCTGCGGTACAGGGCAAGCTGGCCTGAGTGTTTGAGCGGATCTTCGTTTTTATCCGTCTTGAAATCGACGATGTGGAGTTCACCGTTGTGCTCAAAAAGAAGGTCGATTTTTCCCGAGACAACGCTGTCCCCGGCCGCGGTAAGTATGGGAAACTCGGTTTCCCGGAATTTGGCCGCGGCGCTTTGGATGCCCAGCGGAGAAGCGAAAAATGTATCCGCCATTTCACGGGCCTTTTCTTTTACCGGAACAGTGTAATTTTCGCGCATGCCGGCAAGGATCCGCAAAGGAATTTTTTCAGGCTGATTTTTGAATCGCGCTTCGATGCATCCGTGTACAATCGTGCCGAAAGCTTCGCCCCCAAGCCCCGCCGCTTCCAGCAGCATGTCAAGCCCTTCCATCGGTTCGGCTGCCGAAACGGGGCTTTGGGCAAAACGCTGCGGCGCAAAACGGTACGGCGCGTGCAGTTCGCTTGCCGGAATGACCGGAGGAAAGAGGGCCTCGTTTTCGGGAACGGGGGTTTTTTCATAAAACGAAACCGCCCGCGAAACGGTTTCCCTCATTTCGTCTTTTTCTTCGGAATGACCTTTCCGGATAAAATCGTAAATTGGTTCCAGCGTAAAGCAGGAACTGTCCGCGCCGGCAAGAACGGGGATGAGCAGATTAAGAAAACTGTTCGGATTCAGGCCGGGGACGCAGAGCGTCGCGAGCCGTTCTTTTATGTATTCCGGCGTGTAACCTTCGGTTTCGGGATCGCGGAATTTCTTTTCACTTTTTTTTAACGCGGGCAGCGAAGAAGTTACATAGAGGGCGTATTCGGCCCTGGTCATGGCGACATAGAGAAGCCGCCTGAGTTCCGCGGTGTTCTTCCGATCCTCTTGTTCTTTTTCAAGGAGGAAAAAATAATTGCTGTTTTTTTCGCTGAACTCTCCGGCCGGGGGCAGTTTGAGCGAAACGCCCCAGCGTTCCGAATAACAGGCAAGGCTTGTCTGTATCCGGGGTTTTTCCGGCTTTCCGCAGTTAAAAATAAAAACGACGGGGAACTCAAGGCCCTTGCATTTGTGTATCGACATCAGCCTGACCCCAGTTCCCGTTTCGTCGGGAAGTTCAGCGTCGTCGGTGTTTTCTTCCTTGAGGGCGAGATCGTCCAGGTAATCAAGAAATTCGGGAAGCCCCTTTCCCTTGCCGTCAATGAAACGGGCAAGTTCAAAAAACAGATCGTACAAATCGGAAAAAGCCTGGGCGGAAGGCGACCAGAGGGTTTCGTAACGGTAGCCTTCCCCGTACCAAAGTTTGGTCACCAGCTCCGCTACGGAAAGCTTTCCCATGTCGCCGCGGAGTTCCCGGTAAAGCCTTCCGCCCCTCCGGTACAGTTCCAGATCCACAGCCGGAACAAGGCTTTCCGGTTCGGGGGCAAAAGGTTCGCCGGGATTCATCATGCAGACGGTGAACCCGGCGTCGCTCAGGCGTACCAGGGGAGAACGGAGCAGTGCGCCGTAGGCGATCCGGTCGGACGGATATACCAAAAGTCTGAGCAGGGCGGAAAGATCATTTACCGGCGCGTCGTCGAACAGGCCCGTGGGCCTGTCGGCGCTGAACGGAACGCCGTAAGACTTTAGCTGTTTTTCAAGCTCGTACTGATGGGTACAGCTGCGCTGGAGAACCGCAAAATCCTGGTACGCGCAGGGGCGTTTTTTCTTTTCTTTTCTGTCGTAGATCTCGTATCCCTGGGCAACCATTTCGTTTATTTTCCACGCTATATAGGCCGCCTCGTAAGCTTCGGCGCTCCGGGGATCGTCTTCGTCTATTCTGTCCTTGTCAAAAAACGCGAAGTGAAGCATCGGCTTTTCTTCATCCGCCGCCTCGGCTTCGGTGGGCTTGCGGCTCTTTAACCGGCTGTAGGAAGCTTCGTATGGCGCGCCTTCCTGTCCTCTGGGCGGAAAAATACCCCGGACTTCCGCCGAAATTCCGGATCCTGCCGGAATCCGGGATTCTTCCGTATCGTCTTCACCGCACAGGCCGCCGAAGATCCGGTTAAAGGCTTTTATCAGCATCGGGGACGAGCGGTAATTACAGCTCAGGCTGAGGTTTTTGCCGGCGGCCGGTTTTCCGGCCAAAGAAACGCCGGAAAAATCGTCGGCAAGGCCACGGAATACCGAAACGTCGGCGCCCCGGAAACTGTATATCGACTGTTTTTCGTCACCAACAAAAAAAACCTTGTCGGGAAGCAGGTCTTCCTTTGCCGGTACGCCTTTTTCGCGGCGTTCGTATTTTTCCGCCAAAAGATACACCAGGTCACGTTGAAGCGCGTTGTTGTCCTGAAATTCATCGATCATGATTTTCTTGTACGCCTTTTTGTACATTTGCCTGAGATCCGCGTCCCGGCCCAGGGCATCTACGGCAAGGCAGGCAATATCGGAAAAGCCCAGCATGCCCGATTCCCGTTTCTTTTTGGCGAGAAGATTCTGGTACTCTTCCATCAACGGATATACGGCTTCCACAATATCCCATTGCAGGGCATAGTTGGCGATTGCCTCAAGTTCGGCAGCATTGTCTTTTAGTTCGTCCCGGCATTGTTTGAACCGGTCGTATTTTTCGGATCGTTTTCTTACCGTATAATACGCGGCGCCGCGGAGAAACGAAAAATAAGCTTCCGTGTTTTGCCGGATGGAGTCGTTCCCCGATCCGCGTAAAAAAGCCCCCATATCGGGAACGCCTGTTTCGGATGCAAGAACGGAAGCGAAATCCCCGGCAAACTCGGCATCGACCGATTCCGCCTCCTCTTTAAGGACGGAGACAAGACGCGCCGCCTCCAGCGTTTTTTCTTCCCAGTCGTGAAGGAGTTTTTCCTTTTGCCGTTTTGTAAAATCCGCGTAATCCAGAGGCCGGGAAATCAGGCTGTGCCGCAGCGCGGGAAACGCGAAAAGTTCGTCGGCGACAAAGCGGATCTTTTTTTCCGCGATAAGGTCTTTAAGCCCCGGACTGTTTCTGTTGTCCAGAACAAAACGCAGCGCCAGATTGCGGGCAAGCTCCCGTATTCCGCCCATGTCGGGAGAAAAATCGGGGCTGACGCCGTAGATCCGGGAAGCGGAACGGGCGACCGAAGCGCAGAAAGAATCCAGCGTGGAAATGGCCGCGTTGTGAAAATTATCCACGGCAACGCGCGCTTCGGGAATGTCACGGTTCTCAAGCAGAAGCCGGTATATCCTGTCGTGCATTTCGTTCGCCGCCTTGTTGGTAAACGTGATCGTAAGGATCTCTTCCACGCGGCAGATCCCTTCGGTTATAAGCCAGAGATAGCGCGCTGCCAGCACACGGGTTTTACCCGATCCGGCGCCGGCGCTGACAGTCGTGTTCAGGGCGGAGGTGGCCGCGGCGTACTGTTCGCCGTCCAGCCCGTCAAGAAAAGGCAGCATCGTCCTCTCCTTCAATTCCGTTTTGCGAACGGTAACAGCCGCGGGCCTTTCGCGGATTCAGCGTATAGGTTGTGCGGCAGGCGGTTTTGAACGGGCAGGAAAGACATTCCCGGAACGGGATCGTGTCCGGCGAAAAATCAAGCTCCACAAGAGCGGCCCTGAAACGGGCGGCGTATTCGTCAAGGGAATCGAGCGTTGCCTGGTACTTTTCACGGGAAACGCCTCTTTTGCGGGGAAGCGTTCCGACTATCTCCTTTATTTCGTTTTTATTGATGCTGAAAAAATACGCGCCGCCGGCTTTTCGTCCTGTTTTTTCTTCGTAAAGCAGAATGTACATGGGCATCTGGAAATTTTTCAAAACACCGCCGGAAAGAACGCAGTCTTTCTGCGACGGGCTTTTTCCGGTTTTATAATCGACGATCAACGCGCCGCCCGGACTTTGGGCGTCGGGATACAGGGAGACCCGATCTATCATCCCCGTAAACCGGATCGAACCTTTGACAAACGAAAATTTTTCTTCAAGCGCGTCCACGGTGAATCCTGAAAAGTACCTTGCCTCGGTTCTTAAAAGCAGACAGATGCGCCGCGTCATGGCCCCGGCAAGCGGCTCAAGCAGGGGATAGGCCAGCAGCCCCTTAAAGTCCCTGTCGCCGCGGAAAATGGAACGGCTTAACTCGCCGGCCCAGAGGCAGTATTGATCCAGCCTTGCCGCCTCAAAACTTTTGTCCTCTTCCTTTATTTTTTCAAAAAGGCGCTGAAGAATTTTGTGGTGGATGTTTCCAAGCGAAACGTCGTCCAGCATCGCCGCGTCTATCGGGTATTCCTCAAGATCAAAAATCCGCCTCCATAACCAGAACACGGGGCAGGAAAAAAATTCCGTCAGGTCGGTCGCCGAAACGGAAAACTCGGGGCTTTCGCCGATGTTTTCATCCGCCGCCCAAGACTGTTCCGAATCCCGAAAGCGGCCCGTTTTTCGTTCCCGGATACGTTTTCGTAACATTTCCGCCGCTTCCCCGGCGGCCTTTTCTTCCAGGTAGTTAAAGCCGCCCCCCGATTCCAGGAGAATATCGCTCCAGTTTTCAAAACCGTTTTTCTGGATCGGGAAAAGCCGTTTCGGAAAAGATCCGTCCGGGCCGCGGGCTGTTTCAAGACCGGCCGGGACTTGAAAAAAGTCCAGCCACCACGATTTTTCCGCCAGGAAGCGATCCTCGGCGAAAGGGGAAGAGGGCCGGAAAATAATTCCATCGGTATCGCGGGACGATCCCGCGCCTCGGATGAAACAGCTGTGGGGTTTGTCCCAGCCGGAAAAGCTTTTTTCCGACGCGCTGAACCAGAGAAACGAAAGCCCGCCTGCCCGGCCGGGCCCCTGTCCGGCAAACTCTTGTCCGGCGCCTTTTTCGGACATCTGTCCATCCGGGGCATACGGAACCGGTATTTGCCCGGCCCTGAAAAGGGCGACGACCGCCTCGGATACGTCCCTGTCTTCAAGGCCAAGCCGGATCCGTTTATCCTGACGCAGAAACCTCAGCGGCTGGTACTGTACCGTGGCGGAGGTCTGGCCGGCGTTAAGAACAAAACTGCACGCAAACGGAGCGCCCGCGGCAACGGGGTACTCGTAAATATTTATCCCGCCGTTTTCCCGGACAGGAACGTAGTTTTTTTCTTTCAGGTGGGAAACGTAAAACCCATAGGGGTCGTCGTCTGAGCGTCCGGGTCCCGCCCCGGTTCCCGCCGCTGTCCGGGGGGCCGGCAGAACCCCGGGGTATTCCTCTTCCAGCTCCATAAGGACGGAAAGCTCTTCAACGCACCGGGCAAGTACCGCGTTGTTTTCGGCGGAACATTTTTCCGGATCGAGCAGTCCGCGGAACCCAAAATACCGTTCCCTAATTTGGGTGAACGTTTTTGATTCCGCCAAAGCGGAAACATGGCGCTTAAAAAGCCCGTAATGGTTTTTTAGTTTCACCTCTTCTGAATTTTTGAACGCTTCTTCCCAGACATCCACGGTTCCCCGGTTTTTTTCGGAAAACGGGGACACGCAGTGATTGCGTATTCCAAAGTTTATCAACTCCCTGTTTAATTCGGGATCTTTCCAGGGTATGAACGCGTTTAACACGAGGGCTTTAACGGAATCAAACGAAAACGCCGACGCGGCGCATTCGCGTATCAGCGAAAAAAGCCTGCCTGTTCCGTAATCGCTTAAACATTTCCCCGCCCTGAGGACATAGGGAACGTCGCACAGCGAAAGTTCGCGGACAAGATACGGCGCGACGCGCTTAAAATCGGGAAGGCTCAGCGCCATACCGGAATAGGGAATTCCGTTTTTTTCATGCAGGCCCCGTATCGTAATGACCGCCTCCCGAATCTCTTCCCTGGCGGTGGCAAAAAAACGGAGTTCAGGAATGGTTTCGGTAATCCCGTTCCGTGGATCGATGCCGAACTTTTCTCCCGTATCGTCCGGGTGAACAAGCGTGACCCCGGCGCGGGATACGGTTTCCCTGTATTCGGGAAAATCCTCAAGGGTTTCGGGAAAAAAGACGATGTAACGCTTTCCGCCGCCGTCGAAAGGAGGTTTCTCCCAGGACGGCTCAAAAAGGTTGAAGCGTTCCAGAAAAGACGTATAACGGGCTTTAATCATAAAAAGATCCCGATCTTCGCCGTCAGGACGGAAGTTCCCCAGGCTTTTTTCCCAGGACGCGAGGGCCGGCAGCGCCGACGTGATAAACCTGACGAAGGCTTCGCCGTTATCAGCGTAGTCCGGGGGGATGATGACCTTCAGGAACGGGGCGGCGGCGTTATCCCTGACAAGGCCGCGGGCAAAGATCTTCCGCAGCAGGGCCGATACGGGTTTTTTATCCCGGCTTTCCGCCCGGATCGCGTTTTCCTTAAACCGGTCCCAGGCCATGAACCTGCCGGCCGCGACGGAACGGACGCCGCCCGCCTGGCCGGAACCTGCCTGGCCGGAATCGGGCCGGCCGGGTTCTCCGCCGGATGAGCAGGCATTTCTTGCCCACAGCGCCGCGGTGGTTTCAGAGGGAAAAACAAAATAAACGTCGTTGTCTTTTATATACTTTGCGATTACGTCAAAAACCGGAACCATACACGATCCGGTTTTACGGCGCGGATTCGGGTTTGGCTTCGGGTTCAACTTCCGGCGTTTCCCAGACGAAGGCCAGATCGTAGTTATCCCTGATTCCCGGAAGCCCCCGAAAGAGAGAACCAAACTGCTGTTCCAGCGAAACTTTGGCGTCGTCAACGGCGCCGCTGTTTAAAACCTTCTCTTCCATTTCCCGCTTTCTGTCCGCCGTAACCCTGAACGCTTCTTCAATTTTGATTTCGTTAAAAATGGTCTGGGACTGTTCAAACACTTCAACCGAATCGTCGTCTACCTGATGGGAAAGGATCTGTATCGGCGGCAGGATAATGCGGATCACAGGACCGTTTACGGAATTCGCCGAATCGGAACCGTCCGCGGAACCGGAAGCTTCCTCAACCCTGATCCTCGTTCCGTCTATGCCGAGTTTCATAATTCCGTCGTAGGTAAAAATATATTTGCGGGTAGTAAAGGGGATAGTCCATCCGTTCAGATCCCTGCTGTTTATGTCCTTGACGACCGATGTATAGTGATACGCAAGGCTCGCGTACTCGCCGACCGGCAGCGCTTCTTTTACCACCGTATGGGCCGATATTTGCGGCCGGGCAATGACTTCGGGAACGGGAAGCCCCAGCCGTCTGCCCGCCAGGAGATAACCAACGGCCAAAAGCAGTCCCGCGATTATGACGATAAGGACGGCAGGCAGAAGGAAGCGTTTCATCGCCGATTATTTACCCGGCTTGGAACCAATCAGGGTAAAGGAAAGCCCGCACTGGTAGCGTTCGCCGCTTACGGGATTGGTAACTTTGTCCGACGCGTAAAAACCGACCGAACCGGTTGAAAAATCCTTGGAGTGGGCGAAAAGGGTCTGCCACATTTTTCCGTCGCTGTCTTTAATCGTAATTTCCAGAAATTTCGGCGCGCTGGGATCGCGCTTTGCTGGTTCCGGCATACAATCCTCACTTGTGTTTGGTTATAGTACGATACAGTGTAAGTCATTGTCTGTAGGCGGTCAATGGGATCAATCTTACAACAGGGCTTCCGCGTCCAGCTCGCAGGCCGTACAGGGAACGGTGATTCCCCAGTTATCAAGCAGTTCCGGGTGAAGTTCGCCGAAGACCCCGATGGGCGTATTTTTGTGGAGGATCGCCGCGGCCCGGCCGGGTATAAAGCGGCTGTCGCCGGATTCTTCCACGTTGTATTCACGGGCAAGGTAATAGAACAGGGTCTGGAGTTCCGCGGAGATGACGTTAAAGTTTGTCTCGCCGCCCGCTTCAAGGAAACCAAGGTACTGCCGGGTTACCGTTCCGCTGTTGTCGCTGTCGTCGAGCCGGGCGATTTTGCCTGTTTCAAAGATCCTGTGGGGATAGACCGCATGGCCCGAAACAGATTCACTTTGAACAAGGGAAGCGAGAACGCTGTCCCTGACATATTCGTAGTTTTCGGTCATCGGGTTGGATATGCGGATGATTGATCCCCCGTCGCCGCGCATTTTTTCCACAAGGTCTTTGCGGGAACCCAGGTAGTTGTAGATCATTTCCTGATACCCCATGCCGATCATGATTTCCTTGATCCGGCGGCTGAAAATCGTAATCGGGGTAAGCCGGCCTACGGTAAAATCCCGGGGGCGTTCCGGCCTGAACGTATCAAGCCCCCGGCCCATCATAATGTCTTCCATAACGTCCGCGGCGTGAAGAAAATCATTCCGGTATTCCGGCGGCCATGCCCGGACGCCGCTCTCCGCTTTCCCGCCCGCGCTGAGCGCGACGCCGCGTTCGACGCCGCCGGCCGCTTCCGCCTTTACCCCCATACGGGCCAGCGCCCTGACGCAGTCACCGGCTTCGATTTTTTCTCCCAGGTATTTTTCAATACGAGAAAGGGAACAGAACACCGGTTCCTGAAAATAGTACGGGGTAACGCAGGTTCTGCCGAACGGAGTATCGTATTGATATTCCACCTCCACCGGCTCAATCGTAAAACCGTTGTCGGCCAGATCGCAGGCGATGATGGACGCGGCCAGGGTAACGGAAGCCTGATCCGTTCCGGTAAGTTCCACAAAAAGATCCGTGTCCCCCACCTGAACCGCCCCGAGGTCGGCGGAATTGATAATCGGCGGATAGGAAAGCACCCCGCCTGTCGAATCGGTCAAAAGCGGATGTACCGGTTCGTGTTCCTGGATAAACGCGTATTCTTTTCCCTTGGGATGCTGTTTCAGGATCTCCCTGAGGGAGAGGGGCGTGTCCCATTGAAGGGGCACAAACGACACGCTGTCCGGATCAACCCCCTTGTAGATGATAGGCCACTTGATAATCGAGATACGGTAAAGCCCCATCGAGATAGTCCGCCGTTTGCGGCCGAAATTCCACGCAAGCTTTTCCTGGGTCTGGATCATGTCCCTAAGCATCGGATCGCTAATCGCCTTGCCGGAAGCGACAAAGCCCGCCAGATATGGCCGCACCTTTTGTACGGATTTTTCCACGACGACTTTGTGTTTGGCGCCTTTTGGGTTTCCCGGAGACGAAAAAAACGGATACACCGGCGCCTTGCCGCCGTTGTAGACGTTAAGCTGCCGGGCGCAGCCGGCGGTTCCCCAGAGATCGGGCCTGTTGGTATCATTCAGTTCTATTTTAAGGATACGCTGTTCTTCCGGCAGGCTTTTGTCACTGTCTTCGTCAAGTTCCGCCTTGGCGCAGCCAAGCGCCTGTTCAAATTGTTCCCTGGTATTCCATCCGTTTTTACCGCCGGGACATCCGGCCAGCGTAAAAAACGCTTTTTCGTTAACTTCGATCTTGGGCATAAGTGATACTACGCGATTACGGATGATTTGAACAAGATGGGCAATAGACTTGTTCAACAACCCGAACCCGATAGGGTTCAGTAAAATAGGTTGTTGAACAAGTCCAATGTGTTTTGCGGATAACTTGACAGATTCTTCCGGGGAGGATTACAGTGGATAATCAGTAATGAAGGGGGAATCGGGAATGAAAAAGTCTAGGTTCTTTACTATTATGCCGGTATTGGTGATGGCCGTGTTCTTTATCGTTGCCTGCAATAGCGATCCGGCGTCCGGAAATTTGTCAGGGAACGGAACCGGCGTTGCTGTTTCTCTGGGTTATGGCGGAGAGGTAAGCGTTACCGTAACGGTATCACAGGGCAGGATAACTGAGGTTAAGGCTGAAGGCTCCGGTGAGACCCCTGGTATCGGAGGTCTTGCCCTCGAAAAATTGCCGCCCGCCATGGTAGCGGCCAATAGTGTCCGGGTGGACGCCCTTTCGGGCGCTACCGCTACTTCCCGGGCAATTCTGAGCGCCGCTTCCCGGGCCTATGCCCTGGCGACGGGCCGGAAGATCAACCTGGCCGCGGTAAAGATGGCCCCCGGAATTTACCGGAATTCGGTATGGGCCTTTTCGGTAGATACCAAGATGGATGTGGCGGTTACGGTAGATGAAACTAAAATTTTGGCTATTAACATAGAAAAGAACGGTGAAACCCTGCCCATTCTTCAAAACGCCAAGGACCTGCTTATCCCCCGGATACTGGCAAGTCAGTCTGTTGTGGTGGATGCTATTACCGGCGCGTCCGGTTCATCCAACGGTATCCGTTCCGGGGTAATCCTGGCTCTGGAACAGGCCCTGGATGCGGGAGGAGCCGATCCTTCGGCGATAGAAAATTTTATGTCTGTTCCCGCCAAAGTCAGTGGGGTAGTCAAGACCCTGGACTATGACGTATTGGTTATTGGGATGGGTGGCAGCGGCTCCGCCGCCGCTATGAGCGCCGTGGAAACCCAAAAAGCGGCGGGACAGCCGGTCAGCGTGTTGGCCATAGACAAGGCGGGAAAATATGGCGGAACATCTTCCGTTACATCGGAAATGATGGCTATTAATCCTCCCCGGTTTATGGCGGCCCATAATAACGAGGTAGCGAAAATTCAGCTTGGCGTTTTTGCCCGGCCCTTGCCGGATACGCGCCGGGATAAATCGGTATATGTAGAACGGGCAGTCCTTAAGCGGGACTGGCTGGCCTATACCGAAGGCGCGGCCAAGGAAAATATGCTCGATATCATGCTGGACAATTCCGGCCCCACGCTGGACTGGCTGGTGTACGATCACGGCTTCTTTTTTGGCCTGCCCCAGTTGGGGGTGGAGCCTTCGGCCACCTATTATGTTGTGTTCCAGTATAACGGTTCTTTTATGGACAATAAGCATCTTATCATTGCCTATTTCGATAAACTCTACGATGATTATCTTAAATTGGGCGGTCGGTACATGCTGGAAACAGAAGCCTATGAGCTTATCTATGATCAAAAGGCCAACAAGGTAACCGGCGCCAAGGCCCGGGGTGTGGACGGTACGGAATACGTGATCAACGCCAAATCGGTGGTTTTGGCTACCGGGGGTTTTGCGGGTAACGGCGAGATGACCTCCCGGCTGCTGAGCGA
>JAIROH010000011.1 GCA_031257595.1 Treponema sp.
GCTTCGGCCAGCGCGGCTTCCGTTCTCCGCTGTTCGAGGATCTCTTCCATCTGCTTGTCCAGATCCTGGCTGTCTTCGTCGAACAGCTTGACTTCCCGGTACCGTTTCATGCCGGTTCCCGCGGGGATCGGGTGCCCGATAATGATGTTTTCCTTGAGGCCCCTAAGCGCGTCGGTGGAACCGGCAATGGCCGCGTTGGTAAGAACCCTTGTGGTTTCCTGGAAACTTGCCGCCGAAAGGAACGAGTCGATATTCAGCGACGCTTTGGTGATTCCCTGGAACATCGGCCGGGCGACGGCGGGCTGTCCGCATTCCGCTATAACCCTGTTGTTTTCCTCGTGGAACCGGTATTTGTCCACCATCTGACCGTAAATAAACCGTGTGTCGCCGACCGAAACAATCTCCACCTTCCGCATCATCTGACGGATAATTACGCCGATATGCTTGTCGTTTATCGAAACGCCCTGGAGCCGGTACACCTGCTGAATCTCGTCCATCAGGTAACGCTGAAGGGTCGCTTCGCCTTTGATATAAAGTACGTCGTGGGGATTGACCGGCCCCACACAAAGGGCCTCTCCCGATTCCACCGAATCGCCGTCACGGACCAAAAGGCGTTTGTTCATCGGAATAAGGTGCTTGTATTCCTTTCCAAACGAATCCTGAATAACCACCACCCGTTTACCCTTGACGATCGATTTAAAGTACACAACCCCGGAAACCTGCGCGAGCACTGCGGGGTTTTTCGGCTTCCTTGCCTCAAAAAGCTCCGAAACACGGGGAAGGCCCGATGTAATGTCCGACACCTTGGCGCTTTCCTTGAGGGTTTTGGCGATGGTTCTTCCCGCATGGATGTTTTCACCTTCGTCTACCTGTATGTAGGCGCCTCCGGGAAGGAAGTAAGACGCAAGCTCGTTTCCGTTGGCGTCGGTCAGGCAGATACGGGGCTGCTTGTTTTCAAGCTGGAACTCGGTAATCCGCTTTTCGATTTTGCCGGTCTGCTCGTCAATTTCTTCCTTGAGGGTTGTTCCGGGAATAATGTCTTCGTACTTAACCAGACCGCCGGCTTCGGCGATAATCGGATCGGAAAACGGGTCGAACGAGGCGATGGTTTTTTCCGCGTCAACCACGTCTCCAACCTTCACGACGATTTCCGAACCGTTGCGGATCTCGATCTTTTGATCCTGGCCGATAAGGTAAAGGGTCTTCGCTTTCGACCGGCCCGAGGCGTCCAGAACCATCGCGTAGGCGATTTCGGTGGAAAGGATTTCCTTGCTGCCGTGCTTGATAATCGGCTCGCCCCGGATGATCCGCTTTCCGTCTTCAACAAGAAGCTCGTCTTTGGACTCAAGCCTGTACTCTTTCATAACCCTGTTGACAACCGCGTAGCCTTTGCGGGTAAACAGCCAATGCCCGTTCGCCAGCTCCACGTGGGAACCGGAAATTTCACGGATATAGGCCGGGTATTTAAGAAAGGTCCGGTTGTCTTCGCTGACCTTCGTCGCGACGCCGCCGGTATGAAACGTGCGCATCGTAAGCTGGGTGCCCGGCTGCCCGATTGACTGGGCGGCGATTGTCCCGACCGCCTCGCCGATGTCTACAGAGCGGTTGGTCGCAAGGTTCCGCCCGTAACAGCGCCGGCAGACGCCGTGTTTCGCTTCACAGGTAAGTACCGTGCGGATACGGACCGATTCGATGCCGGCGTCTTCAATCTGATCGGCGATTTCCTTGGAGATCTCTTCGTTTACATCAACGATAAGCTCGCCGGTAATCGGATGCTTGACCCGTTCAAGCGTATAACGCCCGACAATACGGTCACTCAGGGATTCCTGAACTTCCTCGCCGCTTTTAAGGGCCGAATAGGCGATGCCGTTTATCGTACCGCAGTCGTCTTCGTTTACGACCACATCCTGGGCAATATCCACAAGACGGCGGGTAAGGTAGCCCGCTTCGGCGGTTTTAAGCGCCGTATCGGCAAGTCCTTTCCGGGCGCTGTTGGTAGAGATAAAAAACTCGATAACCGAAAGCCCTTCCTTGAAATTCGCCCGCACGGGAAGTTCAATAATGTCGCCGGAAGGCTTCGCCATAAGGCCCCGCATCGCGGCAAGCTGCCGTATCTGGTTGCGGCTTCCGCGGGCGCCGGAATTCGCCATCATGTAGATCGAGTTAAATCCGTACCGGTCGGCTTCCAGGGTTTTCATCATAATGTTGGTAAGGTCTTCGTTGGTCTTGGTCCACACTTCGACAATCCTGTTGAACCGCTCTTCCTGGGTTATAAGGCCGTCTTTGTGCTGTTTCTGGATTTCCTCAACCTTTCTGTTCGCCTCGTCAATCATCGCCGGTTTTTCTTTTGGAACCACAATATCGTCAATGCCGATCGTGGCGCCGAAAATCGTCGCGTATTTGTAGCCGGTTGACTTTATTACGTCAAGCATCCGCACCGTGGTCCAGGATCCCTTTTCGTTAAAGATATGCTCGATAAGAGCCCTGAGTTCCTTGTCCTTTAATTCATAGTTAATGAACGGGATGTCATGGGGCATGTCTTCGTTAAACACAAGGCGTCCCGCGGTAGTTTCGATAAGCTTGTCTTTGGAAAGGCTTACCGGTTTCCCGGCCTTTTCCCACACCGTAAGTTTGGGCGCCCTGACCTTTATCGCCGCTTCCCAATCCAGTGAACCGGCCTCCACCGCCATGAGTACTTCCTCCGGGGAAGAAAACACCGGCAGCTTGTCCCCGCTTTTACCCAGGCCGGGCCGTTTCGCGTTTGGCTTGATACGGGTAAGAAAGTTGATCCCCAGTACCATGTCCTGGGACGGAAACACAATCGTTTTTCCGTTCGCCGGATTAAGCAGGTTCTTCGCGCTGAGCATAAGCGTCCAGCATTCCATCTGGGCGGCCTGGGTAAGGGGTACATGAACGGCCATTTGATCGCCGTCAAAGTCGGCGTTAAACGCGTGACACACCAGCGGATGAAGTTTTATCGCCTTCCCTTCAACAAGTACCGGCTCAAAGGCCTGGATACCCAGCCGGTGCAGCGTAGGCGCCCGGTTAAGCAGCACGGGATGTTCTTTAACAACTTCGTCGAGGATCGTGTACACTTCCGGGGTTTCCTGTTCCACCAAAAGCTTCGCCTTTTTTATGTTGTACACGACATGCATGTCGGTAAGCTTTTTCATGATAAAGGGCTTGAAAAGCTCAAGGGCCATTTTTGTCGGCAGCCCGCACTGCCACATCTTGAGATCGGGCCCCACGGTAATGACGCTGCGCCCCGAATAGTCAACCCGCTTTCCAAGCAAGTTCTGGCGGAACCGGCCCTGTTTGCCCTTAAGCATATCGCTGATAGACTTGAGGGGCCTGTTGGACGCCCCTTTTACGACCCGCTTTTTTTTGGAATTGTCGAAAAGGGCGTCCACCGCTTCCTGAAGCATTCGTTTTTCGTTGCGAATGATGATGTCCGGGGCGTTAAGTGTCTGGAGCCGTTTAAGCCTGTTGTTGCGGTTGATTACCCGGCGGTACAGGTCGTTAAGGTCGCTTGTGGCAAAACGCCCCCCGTCAAGCTGCACCATCGGCCTGAGTTCCGGGGGGATAACGGGGATAACGTCGAGGATCATCCACGCCGGCTTGTTATCGGAATTGCGGAAATTCTCGACAATTTCAATGCGTTTAAGGAGCCTTTTGTCGCTTTTGGCGCCCTTTTCTATCATTTTTACCCTGAGTTCCGCGGCCATTTCGTCAAGGTTGAGGGTTTCAAGCAGCGTCCTCACCGCTTCGGCCCCCATGCCGGCGCTGAAACCGCCGCCGTAACGTTCCTGGGCTTCGTAGTATTCTTCTTCCGATAAAAGCTGATTCCGCTTTAGGTCGGTATCGCCTGAATCTATCACGACGTATTTTTCATAATACAAAACCGAACGGAGGGCCGCCATCGACATGTCAAGCAAAAGACCCATGCGGCTCGGCACCGAACGGTAATACCA
>JAIROH010000102.1 GCA_031257595.1 Treponema sp.
CCCGGAAAGACGGTTCCCTCGCGGCGGAGTACGCGGCGTTTTGTAAAGAGGAAAACGCCTGGCTTCCCGACTACGCCCTGTTCCAGGTTCTCTGCGAAAAGTACCGCGACGCCCGCTGGCATACGGTTTGGGAAACGCCGGTCACGAAACGGGACGAAAATGCTCTTGAAAAAATCCGCGCTGAAAAATCCGCTGAGATTGAACAATGGAAAGTTCTTCAATGGTTTTTCAAACGGCAGTGGAACGATCTTAGATCCTACGTCAACGGCAAAGGCATAAAAATTATCGGCGACGTTCCGATTTTCGTCGCCCCCGACAGCGTTGATTCATGGAGCCATATTGAGCTTTTCCGTACCCGAAGCGACGGCAGCTATTCGGTGGTTTCGGGCGTACCCCCCGATTATTTCAGTCCCGAGGGCCAGCTTTGGGGAAATCCGATTTACGACTGGGACAAAATGAAAGAACAGGGCTACGCCTGGTGGATAGCCCGGATACGGAAACTTTTGGAACAGGTGGATATTTTCCGCATCGACCATTTCCGTGGATTCGACGCGTACTGGGCCGTTCCCGCCGGGAACTCTACGGCGGAACACGGTACATGGGATCCCGGCCCGGGGCCGGACTTCTTTAACGCCCTGAAGGCGGCTTTGGGGGAACTCCCCGTAATCGCCGAAGACCTGGGCTTTATGACCGACGGCGTCAAACGGCTTCGTGACGGACAGGGCTTTCCGGGAACGAAAGTCTGCCAGTTCGGTTTTGAGGACATGAAAGACGGCGTTTTTGATTCACGGCACCTGTTCCTCCCCCATAACTACGGTTACAACTGGGCCGCCTACACCGGCACCCACGACAACGACACCACCGCGGGCTGGTATGAAAAACTTTCAGCCGCGGACAAGCGTAGTGTCGCCGAATACCTGAACGCGGCCGGCCGTCCGGCGGGAAGCCGGCAAGTCGTCCGGCAGGAAGCCGGCCTGCCGGACGGGACGGAAATAGCCTGGGCGATGATCCGCGCCGTGTCCGCCTCGCACGCCCGTTATGCGATCTTTCCCCTCCAGGATATTTTGGGCCTGGGAAACGAAAGCCGGATCAACGTTCCCGCCACCTGCGGAAACCACAATTGGTCCTGGAGACTCGGCGGATCCGTTTCGGCGGTCCTTGGCGCGGGCCTGGCCCGGCGTTTATGGCGCGGTAATGAGCTGTACGGCAGAAATATGTCGTTGTATGGCTAAGATATACGACTTTTTTGCATTATCATGCAGAATAGTCTTGACTTTTTTGCAAAATAGTGCAGAATAGTCACTATGCGGCGGAAACGACAAGAACAAATAGTCAAAGATCTTGCCTCCAAGATTGTTTTTATCACCGGGCCCCGTCAGGTAGGTAAGACCTGGCTTGCCCTTGATATAGCAAAGGAATTCAAGAATCCCCTGTACCTTAATTACGACCGTCTTGAGGATCGGAATATTATCAAGAGTGAAAGCTGGCTTTCCCGGACGGATCTGCTGATCTTTGACGAGATCCACAAAATGCCCGGCTGGAAACAGTTCGTCAAAGGGATCTTTGATACAAGGGCTGAAGGCCAGCGTATCATCGTTACCGGCAGCGCCCGGCTGGATTTTTTCCGGCAGGCCGGAGATTCCCTGGCGGGGCGTTTTTTTGCCCACCGGCTTTTTCCTCTTTCAGCGGGAGAACTCGCGGCGGCCGGTTATCCTCCCGATCTTGACCGGCTTATTGCGCGCGGAGGTTTTCCGGAGCCGTTTCTTGCGGAAGACGATGTTTGGGCTTTACGCTGGAGGAATCAGTATATCGACGGACTTGTCAGGGAGGACGTTCTCGACTTTGAAAAATTGAGCGATTTCAAGTCCCTTTCCCTGACTTTGCGGCTGCTGCGGGAACGGGTGGGTTCGCCTGTCTCGTATTCTTCGATTGCGCGGGATTTGGGAATCGCTCCGAACACGGTAAAAAAATACATACAGATTTTTGAAGCCCTTTATATTGTCTTCAGGCTTAGCCCGTTTGCGAACAACATCGCCCGTTCCCTGTTGAAAGAGCCCAAGCTGTATTTTTTCGATACCGGTATGGTACTGGGGGACGAGGGCGCCAAATTTGAAAACCTTGCCGCCCTGGCGCTGGTAAAGGAGGCCGCCGCCGCGGAAGATATCCGGGGGATCCGCTCTTCCGTACATTATGTCAGAACCAAAGACGGCAGGGAAGTTGATTTTTGTTATGCGGAAAATGATTCGATTCGCTTTTTTGCCGAGGCGAAGCTTTCCGATTCGCAAATCAGCAAAAATCTTTTTTACTTCTGCGAAAAATACGGCAAGCCCGGTATACAAATCGTAAAGAACCTAAAGCGGGAACGGCGGCAGGGAAACATTGAGCTGCGCGGGGCGGAAGGTTTTTTGCGGGAACTTTACTGACGGGCCTTCGCCGCCCTGACGATCATTACGTCTCCAAACCCGAAACTTTTGGCGGCTTTGTCAAACAGGGCCTTGACGGGTTTCGGCGCGAGCCCCGCGGCAAGACCTCCCCAGGTGGAACAGCGTTCTATGCGAAAGCCGGCGCGTTCCAGCAGGGCGCGAAGGGTCCCGCCGGAGAAAAGGTAAAGGTGATCAAAGATCGCCGATCTCCAGCGCCCGCCGAAAAGCCGCGCCTGGAAACCGGCGATGTTCGGGGTGGTCACGTAAAGACGGCCGCCTTTTTTCAGTATCCGGTAAATTTCCCGGACAAAGACGCCGGGGTCGTTTAGATGTTCGATAAGGTGAGAAGCCGACACCGCGTCAAAATGTTCCGGCGGAAAATGGTTTTCTTCCAGCGGCAGGCCGCTTACCTCAAGGCCCCGGCCCCGGCAGTATTCCGCCTGGGGTCCGGATATTTCTACCCCCTGTACGATCCAGCCGCGTTTTTCAAGTGACGCAAGCAGCGCCCCTGTGGCGCAGCCTATGTCCAGAATACGGCCGTTCTTTTTTTCCAGGGTGAAAAACCCCGCGTCGCCCAGCGCCAGCTCCTGGAGCCTGAGGAAGGCGGCCTCGTTTTCCAGTTCGTAGGCAAGGTAGTCTTCTCCGCGGCCGTAACGCGACGCTACCGCGGCGGGATCAGGCTGGGGGTTTATCTGAACAAGGCCGCATTGTTTACAGCGCACGTAGGAAAATGTTACAGGACGCGTTTCGCCGTTTTTGGAAGCGGTTTTTTCGGCGGGAAAATCTTCGCAGCTAAAATGCGGAACAAAGGCGTTGCCTCCGCAGAGCGTACAGGGAACCGGACGGCGTTCTTCGCCGGTTGTGGCGGGAGTAGACCATGTTTTAACGGCCATGGAACGGAATCACTCAACGTTGAGCCTGTAGGTAACACTGCGGCTGTTTTCGGCGATGTCCCTGACTTCAACAACCAGCGTCGCCTGGCCCCGGGAAAAGCGGACATTACCGGCTTCATAACCCGGCCAGGAATAGTACACCCGTTCGGCCGGTACCAGTCCGTTCCGGTAGACCATGCGTTTGCCGTTTTTTGCCGCGGTAAATTCGAATTTTAATTCTCCCGCTTCGGAGCCATTGACGGTGCAGATGATCCGGTTGGGGGCGAGCATTTCGCCGGAAGCGGAAATCGTATCGTAGGCGTCAACATAAACGGAATAGGCCCCCTGGGCTATGTTTCTTGTCTGGGCGGGATTGATTGAAACGCCGGAAACGCCGCGGAGTTCTACCTGGCGTATAACCGGCGGCCGGTCGTCGTCCGGGGGGGGGATCACTATGGACGGATTGATCCACCGGCGTTCTTTGCGGTCAAAAAACGCGAAAGAAAAGCCCGCTTCATCCGTCCATCCCGATTTTCCCGCCCGCCCGATAATTGTTTCCCTTTCCACTATCGTCGTGATCGAATCGTTCTTGCTGTCTTCAAAGCGGCTGTATATACCGATGATGTTATCCCCGTGATCCAGAGCCGTCCACGCGCCCAGGGGGGAGGGGAAGCGGCTTGCGCTGTTGGAAGAATCCTGATAAAAAACCAGTTCACCGACATCGGAAGGGTAGACCGGCCCGCCTGCCCGGAATGTATTTTCCTGTACCGTCGTTCCCTGTTCGTTAAGGCCAAAGTTGGAAACAAGGATCCCGTCCATCGAAGGCCAATCCAGGGCAAACGCAAAAAAAGAACCCCCGGTTCCGCTTATGACAAAACCCAGGACAATCAGGGCCGGCAAAACTTTAAAAGAAACTCCTGAAAATAAAATCCGTTTTTTTGGCACCATTACATCCTGTCCAGGCTGAACGACGCGAGGGTCATTCCTCCGCCTATAAAAAGTTCTTTTCCCCGGCGGGCCAGAAACGTGTTTTCGCCGGTAAAGGGAACGTTGATAAGCACCTTGCCGGGAAGGCTCAGGACGATAAGCCTTTTCCGGGCGTTTCCTGATTTTCCCGCCGTGACAAGGAACAGGAGGCCGTCTTCCCCCGTCTCGTCCAGGGCCTGTATTGTTCCGTCAAGGGGCAGAGTGGTCTTCGTCCTGGTTTTTACGTCAAAAATCCCCAGACCCTCTTCCTGTTCGAACACTACCGTAGAATCGTCGTTGATAAACGCCATGTGCAGTTCCCGCCTGAAGGGCTGGCCTTTGAGGAATTCATGGTAGGTTACCCGGTAGTCGTTGTCCCCGTAGCGTTCCAGAAACAAAAAGCGCTGTTGATCGATGCCGGCTACCAGGGCAAGCTTTGAAGCGTCGGAGGAAATACGGCAGCCAAGGATCACCGTTATCCTGGCGGAGGGGGCGTAGGAAGGGAAAACCGTTTTGCCTTCGCCGTCAAGAAGCTCTACCATGCCGTCCAGCGTACCCGCCAGGACGCAGCCTCCCGCGGCGTCAAACGAGGTAATTGGCGCTTCAAAGTCGTAGTTCCAGATGGTTTTTCCTTCTTCGTCAAGTTCCGAAAGAGAGCACTGATCTTTGCTTATGATAAAAATACGGCCGTCGAGAAATACCGGGTAGCCTTTTGCGGGGCTTATCCTTATTTCTTCGTCTCCGGGCATTTTTTGTATAACAAGCTCTTCCGGCGCCGGGTCGTATTCGGACCAGTATTTTTCGGAAACGGAAACATACTTTTCCCTTGTCTTGTTCAGTATAAGCTCGCCCCCGGCGCCGGCGTAACCGAAACGGCCGCCCAGGACAAACGGAACAACAAAAGATCCGGCGGAAGGACCATTTTCTTCGGTGTTGAAATCGGACTCCAAATCTTTAAGCCAGTTGTTTACCAGAACCGTTTCAGGCGGAATCGGCTGGGCCGCGACAAGTATATACAATAAAAAAACAAACGCCCCCGCGGAGAAAAAGAAAACTTTTTTTTCTTTGGCCATTCCAGTCCCCTGTCCAATCGAATTACCGCTTGCGAAACATCCTACATCCAGGGTACTTTCCCAAAAACCGAGGTTTTGGGAAAGCCTCGCCGATAAAATCCGCGGTCGTCATGTTGAAATCTGCTTTGGACAAGATATCCCGAATATAATATACTGAAAAACGGCTATAGTCAATTAAGCGCATTAATTAAGCGCATTGGGGAAGAATGTATGAATATGGATGAACTTTTTCACGCCGCGGAACGGGCGGCGGAGGCAGCCTATGCGCCGTACTCTCACTTTAGGGTGGGGGCGGCCCTGCTGGGGGAAAGCGGAACCGTGTATACCGGCTGCAATGTGGAAAACCGTTCGTTCGGGCTTACCATCTGCGCCGAACGGACGGCGGCGGTTACGGGAGTGAGCCGGGGAGAGCGGCGTTTTAGCGCGCTGGCCATTTTTACCCCCGATTCGGCGGATCCTGTCGGCCCCTGCGGGGCCTGCAGGCAGGTTTTAAGCGAGTTTATGGCCGGCGGCGCCCAGGTACGTTTCGGCGGTTCAAGCCCCGAGCGGATCGACACTACCATCAGGGAACTCTATCCGTTTGATTCGCTTCACGACCTTGCCGGCACAGCGTCTGTGGTAACCGCACGAAACACTTGACATATTCTGCGGTATTTTGTAGTTTTATACCATGATAGAAGATGAAATCCTGACCATTGAGGAAGTTGCGAAATACCTTAGGGTATCGGAACGGACAGTATACGACTGGGCGCAAAAGGGAGAAATACCGGCCGGTAAAATCGGTACGGTATGGCGTTTCAAGAAGGCCGAGATCGAAAAGTGGGTAAACAACAGGCTTTCGGTGCATAAAACCGCATCGAACACGGGGGCTATCCATGTGGAATCCATACTTTCTCCCGAGCGTATCCTTTTTCTGAACTACGCCGCCAAAAAGGACGCCCTTTTGGCCATGGCGGAAAACCTTGCCGACGCGCCCGAGGTTAAAAACCGGCAGGAATTGGCGGAAGAAATTCTGCGCCGGGAAGAACTAATGAGTACCGCCATCGGCAGGGGCATAGCCATACCCCATGTCCGCCTCGCGTCGGTAACGGACCTTGTGGTCTCGGTTGGAATAAGCAAAACGGATATTGTCGATTTCCAGCCCCTTGACGACGAACCTGTACGGCTCCTTTTTATGATAGCGGCGGCCTATAATCAGCATGCCTACTACCTTCAAACCCTTTCATTTTTCAGCGCCCGGCTTAAAAACAAGGATCTGCGCAGCTCTCTGTTGACGTCCCAAACAGAAGCGGAGGCCTACGAACTGCTAACAAAAGTGTAAGTGTTCTGTCTTAATCAAAGGCCACAATAACGGCTTTCGTCCGCGTCGCTGCTTATCGAGGCAGGCACATGAAAAAGTTTGGGGGCCTGTCCGCAAAAACCCGCCCCGGGACAGGCCCGGGTCGGTTTTTGCGGCCACCCCGCGATACTTTTTTGTAGGTGTGCCTGCCAAAACCTCCGGCAACGCGAACTAAAGACAACATTCGTCCTTTAATTTAGCCAAAACTATAAGAGTAAACTTTATCTGTTGAATACGGTCTATATGCGATCTGTATAAGACGGAACACTAGCCCGCCTGTGGGCTTTTCCGCCGCATAACAGGCGCGGTACAAGATCACCGTCATACTCCATGGCTATTACGGGGATGTGCCGGCGGATTCAGCGCCGGGGCGCCGCGCTGACTTCCGGCACCCTCTTCCAGCCATCAACAGCCCGCGACTACAGACGGCGCCGCGCCCGCCTGGAAGTTCGCCGGGCGCACATTACCTGTGGAACCATGGAGCGTACTGTTGTTTTGGGCCGCGCCGGCTACTTGCCCGCCGCCAAAGGCTCTTCCTCGTCATCGGGCTTTTCCCCGGCGGCAGGACAATCCCCCAAGCCGTAGGCGTCGCAGCCGGCGCAGGATGCCGGGGAACAGGCAAGCCCGGCTGCGGAGTTGTCCTGCGGGGTATCCCGCGAAACGGCGAGAACCGGGGCAAAGCGGCGGCTCCGTTTT
>JAIROH010000156.1 GCA_031257595.1 Treponema sp.
ATCCGTTGTTGAAATATCGGCGGGTTTTGAAGGGGCCATTAAAGGCCGGGAAACCGGTCTTGAAATGTCGCTAAGCGCTTCCTTTACCCCCGTAGACAGCTGGTTCGGTATTGTCAGGGCCCTTAACGCCTTTCAGGGATCGCTGGACGTTGAAAGCGCTTATTTGGAGAATTTGCGGCTTTCCGCGCCCTGTTCATTTGACTTTTCACGAACCAGGGAAAACGGTTCCGGATTTGTTACAAGGGTTTCCGGAGGGCCCGAAGACATGCTCCGGTTCGAACTGCTTGGAGACGGCAGCTTATATCTGGATCTCGCCGATCCATCGCCTGTTCAGGGGTCCATAACGGGAACCCTGAACGACTTTATCATTGACGCCTATTCCGACGAGATATTCATCGATCTGCCCACTGTCTGGACCCTGCTCCCCGTAGAAGACATTATTGTCTTTACCGGCGGTTTTATTACCGGAAAAACCAGTATCAGCGGTTCCGTTTTTGACCCGGAATTTTCAGGAAGCGCCTGGGGTTCCGGCGTCCGCCTCAGGGTTCCCCAGTACATAACGGAAGAAATCGGAAGCGCTTCGGGGGCAATTATCCTGGACGGCAGTGAAATTTCATTCGGCCCGCTAAAAGCCGCCTGCGGGAAGGGCGAGGGAGAGGTTACCGTTTCCGTGCGGTTTAACCGGTGGATTCCCAGTTCCGATATTGACGTTGTGGTTCCGGAACAGAAACCAATCCCCTTTGCTTTCGACCTTTCGGGGGTAAAAGCCGGCGGCAACGCTTCGGGAAACATGCGTTTCGCGATTGAAAATAACGAAACCCTTACCATTACCGGGACAATCGCTACGGAAGACACGGTGATAACCCTTGACGCGGAAGAGATTTCGGCGTTCAGGGAGGGAATCGGCGGCGGAATGACGGATCTTGATGTCGTTGTTGACCTTCAGGTTAATGCCGGAAGGCGGGTTGAATTCCTGTGGCCGAACGAGGATTTTCCCGTGTTAAGGGCATACGGGGCCCCCGGTACGGGCCTGCGGGTTATCGCCGACACGCGGATTCCCCAATTTGTCCTTGACGGGGACGTTTCGCTGCAGGGAGGTGAAATTTATTACTTCCAAAGGAGTTTTTTCATCCGGGAAGGAGATGTCTTTTTTGACCTGAACGATACCCGGACAGATCCCCTTATCAGCGTCCGCGCGGAAATTCGTGAACGTAACGACGCAGGGCCGGTTATTATTTCGATGGTTGTCGACAACTCCCCGCTCAGCTCGTTTACTCCCCGTTTTGAGTCCAATCCGCCTCTTTCCCAGCTTGAAATTTACAGCCTCCTGGGGCAGACCCCCGCGGAAGGGCAGGAAAGCGAAGTGGTTATCCGAACCCTTACCGATGCCTTGACCCAGTTTACCGTGGTACGGCGGGTTGAACGCCAGATACGGAATGTTCTGGGCCTTGACATGTTTACCGTCAGGATACAAGTGCTTCAAAACGCGTTGCTGCAGGCGATGAATAACGATCCGGAAGAAGAGCGGCGCAACACCATAGGTAACTATTTTGACAATACCGCTGTTTATATGGGTAAATACATTGGTTCCAATCTGTTTATACAGGCCATGGTTGCCATGCG
This sequence comes from Treponema sp., assembly GCA_031257595.1. Classification (GTDB taxonomy): domain Bacteria; phylum Spirochaetota; class Spirochaetia; order Treponematales; family Breznakiellaceae; genus JAIROH01. The sequence continues at coordinate 1,624 of JAIROH010000156.1, forward strand.
TTACGATCAGTACAGGGCAGAAAACGGAGGATTGCGGTTTGAACCCGACATAGGGCTTGATTTAAGGACGCCTCTGGTGGATATCAGGTGGAACATAAGCCCGCGGCATCCGGAACACCTGTATATTACCGATCAGTCCCTTTCTTTGGTATGGCGCCGGTCATTCTAGGGAAGCACTGATTTATTCGAATGCGAATAAATCAGCGCTTCCCTGGTATTTTGACCTGTGACAGAGGCTTTATCAAGCGGCATTTTTCTGTTAAAATCCTATTTAGGAGCGTAGATGCGTACTTTCTTTACGGTAGTTTTGCTTGTTTGTGTGGGTTTTTTGTGTTTTCCCCAGGCGGCGGACTGGTACAGGGGCAAGCCCATAAAAGATATTGTATTTGACGGTTTAAATCACATTCGCGGTTCGGAACTTGAAGGTACGATAGAGTCTTTCCGGGGGAAGGTTTTTTCGGATGAGCTTTTTCTGGATCTTCAAAGCAGGCTGTACGCCCTTGACCTGTTTGAAGCGATAACCCCCACGGTTCTTCCGACAGATCCCCAGGGGAGCGAAGTAATCATCCGGTTCAAAGTTGTTGAATTGCCGGTTATTTCCCGGATTACTTTTGTGGGTAATTTGGGGGTAAAAAGGCGGGAACTTATGGAGGCCATATCCCTCAAAATTAACGATGTGGCAAACCAAATGCTTATTCAGGCGGATGAACAGGCGGTTAAAAATAAATACACCGAGAAAGGGTTTCCCGACGCCGTTGTCAGTTCGTCGCTGCAAAAAGCCAAAAACGATACGATAGAGCTGGTATTTACGATTACCGAAGGAGAGCGGACCACTGTCGCGGCCGTGTACTTTGAAGGCAATTCCGTTTATTCCAACAGTACGCTTAGGGGACAGCTTTCGATGAGGCCAAAGGGTCTGGGAAGGGACGGTTCTTTTCAGGAGGCCAAACTGCTGGCGGACAGGGACGCCTTAACCAGGTATTACCATGACAAAGGCTACCTGGACGCCGAGGTTACCGATGTTGTACAGGAACTTGTCAAGGACCAAAACGGCAATAACAGCATGACGATTACCTACCGGATTTACGAAGGAAGAACCTATACCTTTGCCGGGATCAGTTTTGAGGGAAACGACATCTTTAGCACCGAAGAACTCCAAAAACTGGTGCGTTCCGGTTCCGGCGACCTTGTAAACGCTTCAAAAGTGGAAGCGGATCTTCAGCGGATCGCCGATCTGTACTACGAAAACGGGTATATATTCAATACGATTAACCGGGAAGAACTGCGCAATCCCGAGGAAGGAACGGTTGCGTTCAAGATGTCCATTGTCGAGCGGGGCAGGGCGCATATTGAAAATGTTATTATACGGGGAAACGAAAAAACCAAGGATTTTGTGATTTTGCGCGAGATCCCGCTTGAAGCGGGAGATGTTTTTTCCAAGACCAAGGTAATGGAGGGGATGCGCAACCTCTATAACCTTCAATACTTTTCCACGATTATTCCCGATACTCCTCCGGGCAGCACAGACAGCCTTATGGACCTTGTGGTTACCGTAGAAGAGCAGTCAACCACGGAAGTGCAGTTTGGCGTTACCTTTTCCGGATCTTCGGATCCCGACGATTTTCCCGTTTCCGGTATCCTGAACCTTACCGACAGAAATTTCCTTGGCTATGGAAGCCAGTTAACAGGCGAATTAACCGCCTCTCCGAGCAATCAGAGCCTGTCGTTGCAGTATTCCCAGCGCTGGCTCAGGGATATTCCCCTTTCATGGGGCGTTGATTTAACCTTGAGTCACGCTTCGCGGCTTACGGCAATGAACAACGGAATAACAGGTCCCCTGTTTTACGGCGATGAGGATTATGCTTTTCCGGACGGTTTTGACAGTTACGAGGATTACTACGCTTCAAGTAAAATTCCCGACGACGAATACCTGATGGAATACGAGCAGTGGTATATTTCGCTGGGACTTTCGTCAACCTACCGCTGGTCTACTCCCCTGGGCGTTTTGGGTACGGGCGGTGGAATCCGTACCGGCCTTGTCAACAACAGTTTCGACGATTTGCTCCGTCCTTTTGATCCGGTAATTCGGGAACGAAACGGAAAATGGACGCCGATTAATTCACTATGGACGATAGTATACCTTGACAGACGGGACCTTGTTTACGATCCTTCCGCCGGTTATTACGCAAGCCAGCGTTTCGGATTTTACGGGCTTTTTCCCATTGAGCAGGAACATTACATCAAGTCGGACACCAAGGCGGAATATTTTCTGACCCTGTTTAATATTCCCGTTACCGACAAGTGGAGCTTTAAAACCGTACTTGCCTTTCATTCCGGGCTTTCGTTTATCCTGGCCCAGTTTGGACTGGACGATCCTATCGTGGAAGAAACAAACAAGCTTGCGATTGACGGCATGTTTATCGGAAGGGGATGGTACTCGGAGCGGGTACGTTCCCGGGGATACGCCCTCTGGGAAAACTGGGTTGAACTTCGCATTCCTCTGGTTCCAAACCTTCTTGCTTTCGACTGGTTTTTTGACGCCGATGTGGCCAAAGAAACGCCCGATAATTTTTTCAATCAGCTTAAAGCCGAAGACTGGCGTTTCAGCCTTGGTGGGGGCATCCGGTTTACCATACCGCAGTTTCCGTTTAGGTTTCTGATAGCGAAACGTTTCAAAATTGTGGATGGAAACGTGGAGTGGCAGGGGGGAAATATGTTCCAGGATCCTTCCGATCCGACTTCCGGCCTTGATTTTATTATTTCCTTTGCGTTAACTACCTATTAGGAGAATAAACTATGAAACGCGCGGCAATATGTGCAGTGTTACTGGCGGGAGCGGTTTTTTCGCTCTCCGCTCAGCAAATCACCCGTTTTGCGGTGGTGGATCTGGTTAAGGTATATTCCGCCTTTTTTAACGAATCCAGGGCTGTCCGGGAATTTAACGAACGCAGCGCCAGGATCCAGAACGAGATTAACCGGCTTAACCAGGAACTGCAGGAAACCAAAGCCGACCTGGTTAACGCCCAGGCGCGGGGGGATCGCGAACAGGCCCTGCGTCTGGAAAGCGAAGTCAACAAAAAAACAAGGTTCATCCAGGAATACTATCAGACAAATATGGCGGACCTTGAAGCGCAAAAAGCGCGGCTTGCCCAATCGGACGCTTTTCTCAGCCAGATAAACAACGAGGTACGGCTCCTTGCGGAAACCGAAGGTTACAGCATGGTTATCAATAAACAGGAAGGCTCAGGGATACTTTGGTACAGCCCCAATGTTGACATAACCAACAAGCTTATAGAACAGTTGCGCGCCAAAGCCGGACGATAGTGGCTTGAAAAGAAGGCCTTGTTGAAATCCGCTTTGGACGGGGGAAAAGAAAGTCCCATGCTGGACCAGTACCGGCGTATTAAACGGAATCACCGGGACAGTGTATTGTTTTTCCGGCTGGGGGACTTTTACGAGATGTTTTCAGAAGACGCTCTGGAAGTATCCGCCCTGCTTAACCTTACCCTCACCAGCCGCAACGGTCTGCCCATGTGCGGAGTTCCCTACCATGCCGCGAGGTCCTACATAGCGCGGCTGCTCAGGCACGGGAAAAAAATAGCGGTTTGCGAACAGCTTTCCGAGCCGGGAAAGGGTCTTATAGAACGGAAGGTCGTGGAGATTATCACTCCCGGCACAACCATAGAGGAAGACTACCTTGAGCGGGGTTCTTCCAACTACCTTGCCGCCCTGGCCCGTGCCGCCGGTTTTTATTCGTTTGCCTATATCGATCTTTCCACAGGCGACTTTTTTGCCACGTCGTTTCCATCGGCAAAAGCCTCTTGGCGTCTTGGTCCGGAGCTGGAACGGCTTGATATACGGGAGATAATCGTAAGCGAATCGTTGATCGAAGAAAACGCCGGCCTTGCGTCGCTGTTGGGCGGAAGATCCGGCATGGTGATCAACCGCTGGGCCGACTGGCTTTTTGACCGCGAACGGGGGCGGGAACACCTTAAACGGCAATTCAAAACGGCAAGCCTTAAAGGTTTCGGCCTGGGGGACGATTCCCCGGAGATTCTTGCGGCGGGCGCGCTGCTTGACTATCTGGACGATACGGCAAAGAGCCTCATCCCTCACGTTACCGCGATCAAGGTCTACGGGGACAGCGACTATGTGGGGATGGACGAAGCGACCCAAAAGAACCTTGAACTGGTGCGAAATTTAAGGGACGGATCGGGACAGCTTACCCTGCTGGAAATTCTCGACGAAACAAAAACCGCCATGGGCCGCAGGGAGCTTAAACGCAGGCTGCTTCAGCCGCTTCGGGATCCCGCTTTGATAAACCTGCGTCTTGACTTTGTCGAAGGCCTTTACCGGGATCAAAAAAACCTTGCGGCGTTTCGGGAGATCCTCGCCAAAACCCCGGATCTGGAACGGCTTTGTTCCCGGCTTGCCATGGACAAGGCCCACGGCAAGGACCTTGTCTCCCTCATGAACGCCCTGACTTCACTGGAACGGATTCGGGAACTCCTTTTGGCCGGCGGCAAAAAAACCCCGCTTCCGTTCGAGTCTGCCGGGGCGGATTTTCTCGAAGGGGAAAATTTTGAAGCCGCGGCAAAAATACGGGATCTGCTTGAACGGGGGATATGCGAGAATCCCTCGATACTTTTTACCGAAGGGAACCTGATACGGGAAGGTTTTAGCCGGGATCTTGACGAGCTAAAAAAGATCAAGGATTCCGGGCGGCAGATGCTTGAAACATACCTGGAAGAAGAACGGGAGGCGACGGGGATCGCGAGTCTCAGGATACGGTACAACAGGCTTATCGGTTATTTTTTCGAGGTAACCAAGACAAACCTTTCCCGCGTACCCTCTTATTTTATCCGCCGCCAGGGCGTTGTTTCGGGAGAACGTTTTTCCACGGAGCGCCTTGCCAAACTTGAATCGGACATTAACGGAGCCTCCGAAAAAATAATCGAACTTGAAAAGGAGCTGTTCTTTGACATCAGGGAAAAAGCCAAAACGGAACTGTCGAATTTTTCACTGGCGGGAAAACTTATAGCGGAGCTTGATACGGGCCAGTCCCTTGCCTGGGCCGCGACCCGCCGCGGCTGGGTACGGCCCGTGGTTGACGGAAAGAAGCGGCTTGTGATACGCGAAGGCCGCCATCCGGTTGTCGAGGCGTATCTTCCCCCCGGCGAATTTATTCCCAACGATCTTGAGCTTGACAACGGCGGCATCGCGTTCGCGCTTATTACCGGCCCCAATATGGCCGGTAAGTCAACTTACCTCCGGCAGGCGGCCCTTATGGTGATCCTGGCCCAGATGGGGAGTTTTGTTCCCGCCCGCGAAGCTTTGATAGGGATAGCGGACAGGGTGTTCTGCCGGGTCGGCGCCTCGGACAATCTTGCCCGGGGAGAATCGACGTTCCTTGTGGAGATGAACGAAACGGCCCACATACTCAGAACCGCCACGGACAGGAGTCTCGTGATTATGGACGAGGTCGGCAGGGGGACGGGAACCAGCGACGGCCTTGCCATAGCCTGGGCCGTCTGCGAAGAATTGCTGAACCGGACGCTTTCGCGTACCCTTTTCGCGACCCACTACCACGAACTGTCTTTGATATCCCATCCGCGGCTTGCCAACCGTTCAATGGAAGTGCTTGAACGGAACGGTGAAATCATCTTTTTGCGGAAACTCAAGGAAGGCCCCGCCGCCGAATCCTACGGCCTGCATGTGGCGGCCCTGGCGGGCCTGCCGGAAACGGTGCTTGAACGGGCCGGGGAACTGCTTGTACGACTGCGGACGGGCGAAACCTCGCTCCGGCATATACTGCCCGGCGCCGATCCGGGTCCGGGCGGCGGGGCGGCCACGCCGTCCGTCGTACCGGCCGCCGAAACCGCGACGGAACCCCTGCCGGGAACCGCCGGCTCCAGCTTTTCAAAGGAACGGGAAACAAACGCCGTCCGGCTTTTTCGGGAACTTCAAACCCTTGATCCCGACGCTATTACCCCCCTTGAAGCCCTGGAAATCCTGCATCACTGGAAAAAACGTTTTTTGCCCGAACGGGATCTTCCCGGACAGGATTCAGTCGGGCGGAATTCTCTTGCGCGAAAACCGGCCGGCTCGCGGATCAAACAGGATTCCCGCCAATCCGCGGATTCCGTACCTTCGCTTTTCGACAGTTTGTGAAAATCCGCGCCGCCCTAAAACGGGACGAAGCGCCGGGGCGGCCCGGCCGGACAAAAAGTTTTTCGTTTCCGATTAAAGCGGCACGGCTCTTCATGCCCTTGTAGGGCTATGAAAACCCGGCTTTTTTCCGCCGCGGCCGGCCGGCTTGCCGAAATACTTTTTCCGCGGGGCTGCGCCTGCTGCGAAAAACCCCTTGCCTTTTCCGGGTATTTCGGCGTTTGTCCGGACTGTCGGGGGAGGCTTCTCGACGTTTTTTCCGAAGACCTAAAACGTTGTAGCGTCTGCGGCAAGCCTCTTGTTTCCGAACGGGAAATTTGTATGGACTGCAGACGCGGGCCGCATCGTTCTTTTGACCGGGTGTTTTCGGTTTTTCCCTATCAGGGGGATTACAAAAA
>JAIROH010000223.1 GCA_031257595.1 Treponema sp.
ATTTCAGCAAGCAGGTAAACCTGAATTTTACGGAATGTTTTTGGCCCGGGAACGGTTGTGATGAGACTTTTGCAGGACAGCCCTGAACTGCCTTTCATAGCGTTCCGCTCCTTCCCTGTCGCCCTTGTTTTTGGCGATAATGGTCATCCAGCGGTAAGGCCTGGGATCTTTTTTGTTTCTGGCGGCCGCTTCAAGGAGGAGTTCAAAAGCCCGTTCCAGCCGGCCTTCCCGGTACGCCAAAAGCCCAAGCGCCGTGGGAATTTCCGACGATTTGCTGAAATAATCCATGGCCTTTGAAAGAATGGCTTTGGCGTAGGCGGCGCCCCCGGTGCGTTCTATACATCCGGCGTATTCGAGAAGCAGTCTTGAATCATTGGGCCGTTCTTTGAGCAGCGCCTTGAGGAAAATTGCCGCCGAACGGTATCTGCCCGCCTTTCTGTAGGAATAGGCCAATACCCGCCTTAAGCCCGGATTGGCCGGATCCCACGCGAGGAGGGCCTCAAGTTTTTTAGCCGCTTTCTCATATTCGCGTACCTGTACGAGAAAAAGCGCCTCGTCCCGGCGCAGGGCGAGGTTCGTAGGCCAGATGTGAAGGTAATCCCGGTAAGTCTTTTCAAGTACGGAACGGGCGCCCGGGGCTTTTTCGGTAAAAAGCGCTTCCCTGGCGGCAATAATCCCCAGCCAGGCTTCTTCATGGTTTTCGCGCAGCTCGATGGTTTTGGAAAACCAACTGACAGCCTCTTCCAAAAGGCCGACGCGAAGGTAGCTTTTTCCCAGCGCGTACAGCAATTCCGGCTCCGGCCCCAGGGTGTGTACGGCCTTCTGGAGCAGCGTAAGGGTTCGTTGGGGATTTTGGCTTGTTTCGGATTCGTACAAAAGGGAAAAGCGGGAAAGGATCTCCGGATCTCCGCCCATTTGCCGTGTTTTATAGAGGACTCTTTTGAGGGTGTTAAAGTCCCTTCCCTCCCAGGCGCAAAGGGCCATCGCATACCAGAGTTCAAGGTTTTTGCCGTCCATGCCTATGGCCCGCATCAGGTGGTTTTCCGCCGCCTGGTAGGCCTTCATATTCCGCTGTACTTCGGCGTACATGGCGTGTATGGCCGGGGAATGTCCCCGTTTTTTAATCCAGTCCCGGCAGGCGTCCGCCGCGTGGCGCCATTTTTTTAAACCGATAAAAGACAGGATCATATAACGGTCGACCAGTTCGCTGTTCCAGGGCAGGTCCGGCAGTTCCATTCCCCGGGGTTGTTCAAGTGACCGGATTATCGAGAGGTCTTCCAGGGCTTCGTCGTTTCTTTCCAGTTCCATCAGAATCGACGACCGGTACCAGCGGATCATCGAATCGTCGGGGGAAAATTCCAGAGCGCGGCTGTACTGTTCCACGGCGTCGTCCAGGCGTCCCAGTTCACGATACGCCCTGCCCAGTTCCAGGTGGAGAAGCGGGCCGGAACGAAAACCCTGTTCCCCGCTGTTTTCCAAAACGAAACGGAGCATCTGGGAACCAAGGTCATATTCTTCGAGCCGGCAGAGCCTGATGCCCCGGATAAAGAGGGCGTTAAGATAGGCGCGGTAGATTCGCCTGTTGTCGGGGGCCGCTTCCACAGCCGCCTGGAACATGTCCACAGCCGCCTGGGAATGCCGGGCTTTCATGTGGGCAAGAGCGAGGAAACTCATCGTGAACGGATTTTTTTTGTCCCGTTTGAGCGCCCTTTCAAAAAGACGCACCGCCCTGTGGTAAAAACCCAGAACAAGGCAGGTCCTGCCGGCAAAGAAATAACCCGCCGCCGCCTGGGGTCTAAGGGCAATGTAATCATTCAGGGCGGCCAGTGCGCGGGAATGATCCCTGACCGCGTGCAATGCCCTGCCGAGGAAAAGAAACGCCTCAGCGGGGCCTTCGTATTCGGAGACAATTTCTTCGAGTATCGTAATGGCGGTTTTGTAGTCCCGCGCTGCTCCGGCTTTTAGCGCCTCTTCAAGCTTTCGCTCCCCTTCACGGGCGCTCCGCCTGGAAGCGGCCTGCCGGTAAAAACTGCCGGTTTTTGTCGTAAGGTTTCCTTAATTCCGTCCGTCCGTTGCCATTTTATTTGACCCTGGACAGCGTAACCGCGCAGGTAACGACGATGTCCTCAACCGAAGCCCCCCGGGAAAGGTCGCTTATCGGTTTGGCAAAACCCTGGAGGAACGGACCGAAGGCGTCAGCTTTTCCCAGCCGTTGAACCAGTTTGTAGCCTATGTTTCCCGCTCCCAGATCGGGGAAAATAAGGGTGTTTACCAGACCCCTGACCGGGCTTCCCGGAGCCTTTTTGTCGGTGACGGAAGGAACCAGCGCGGCATCGGCCTGGAGTTCCCCGTCAAACACGAAACCGGGGTTTCTGCTTTTAAGGATTTCAACGGCGTTCTGTACCTTGGTTACGTCGTCGTGTTTTGCCGAGCCCTTTGTTGAAAAAGACATCAGGGCCACTACCGGCTCGACCCCAAGAAATTCCCGGCAGCTCTGGGCGGCGCTTTCGGCAATATCGGCAAGCTGTTCCGGAGCCGGATCGGGAACGACCGCGCAGTCGGAAAGGATCAGGGAACCTTCTTTTCCCCAGGAGGGTTCAAGTCCGGTCATAACAAAGCACGACGAGGCTGTTTTAAGGCCTTTAACCATCCCGATAATCGTAAGCCCCGCGCGAAGCACGTCGCCTGTGGTGTTTTCGGCCCCGGCGACAAACGCGTCGGCCTCACCCCGGCGGACCATCATCGCCCCCCAGCGCAGCGTATCGGCAATGTCCGCTTCGGCCTGTTCGGGGGTCATACCCTTGTGTTTGCGGAGTTCGTAGTATTCGCCGGCGTATGCGCCGGCCTTGTCCGACGAGACGGGGTTGACGATGTTGATCCCGTCCAGCTTGACCCCCTCCTGTTCCGCCGCCTCCCTGATATCGGATTCTTTCCCCAAAAGGGTAACGGATGCCGCGAGTTCATCGTCGACAAGGATCCTCGCCGCCCGGATCGTTCTGGGTTCGGTTCCTTCGGGCAGAACCAGCTTTTTTTGCATGGATCTGGCTTTTTCTTTCATATCTTTTACAAAATCCATTTCTTGCTCCTAATGAAATTATTTCCTGTAAAAGCATATCCTGTAACGGCGCCGGATTCAAGCGATCCCCGATAGTTTTCGGCAAAACAAAGTTTAACTATTTCGAAAATCCAAAAGACGCCTAAAAAATTTAT
>JAIROH010000246.1 GCA_031257595.1 Treponema sp.
GCCGGATTGCGCAGCTTGTTCATTTTTTCCTGTTTTGTTAGCATAAAAAAGCCCCGGGGATTAAGAGCTCTTCCTTGAAACGTGAAGCATTCTTAAAAGATACTACCTCGACCGGCAGCAAGAGGCAATATCATGATTGTAGTTTTGTCAAAAAATGTCAGCGTCCATGACAAAGAGCTGGTACGCATATACCTCAGGGACAGGGGCTTTGCCGTCCGGGATCAGCAGTTCGGTGATGACCAGGTAATAGGCGCCACAGGCAAGGGAGTAGTGGATCTCAGGGAACTGGGACTTTTGCCGGGGGTGGAGCGGGTCGCCGCTACCAGTAAACCCTACGAGCTTGTGTCGCGGGAAACCAAGGCCGAGGACACTATCGTAACCGTCGGCGAAGCGGGAAATGTAAAGATAGGCGGTTCGAGGATTACCGTAATTGCCGGCCCCTGCGCGGTTGAAAGCCGGGAGCAGATACGGGAAACCGCGGAACGGGTTCGGGAATCCGGCGCCGTGCTGCTCCGGGGCGGGGCATATAAGCCGCGGACCAGTCCCTACGCGTTCCAGGGTCTGGGAATGAAGGGCCTTGAATACATGAAGGAAGCCGGCGAAGCCTGCGGCATGCCTATCGTGACCGAGGTCGTATCCCCGGAGCTTGCCGTGGACATGCAGGAACTTACCGACATGTTCCAGATTGGGGCAAGGAACATGCAGAACTTCGAGCTTTTAAAAAAAGTCGGTTCCCTGGGAAAACCGGTGCTTTTAAAACGCGGACCTTCCGCTACGGTTGAAGAATGGCTTCTTTCCGCCGAATACCTTTTGGCGGCCGGAACAAAAGACGTGGTCCTCTGCGAACGGGGGATACGCACGTTTGAAACCTATACCCGCAATACGCTGGATATTTCGGCGATTCCCGTCGTCAAGAGCCTTTCCCACCTTCCGGTGATTGTCGATCCCAGCCACGCGGTAGGCATTCGGGCAAAGGTTTCTTCCGCGGCCCTTGCCGCCATAGCCGCGGGCGCCGACGGCCTTACCGTGGAAGTTCATCCCAGGCCGGACGACGCGCTTTCCGACGGGCCCCAGTCGCTGTACCCGGAACAGTTTGAAAAGCTGATGCGCGATATCGAAGCTCTGGCCCCGGTCGTGGGCAAAGAGCTGCTCCGTACCCCGCAGCCGAACCGTTCCACAGCCGCCTTTCGCGGATCGGACAGTCCCGCGGGCGGCGCGGCGCTGTCCGGTAAACCTGTCGCCTATAACGGGGAAAGCGGCGCTTTTGCCGAACAGGCCCTTATGCGGATCTTCGGCGAAGAAGCGCCCCGAATGCAGGTTCAATCGTTCAAGGGAATTTTCGACGCCGTTCTGGAAGGTTCCGCCTGCGCCGGAGTGGTGCCTGTGGAAAACAGCCTCGCGGGAAGTATCCATGAAAATTACGACCTTTTTCTCCGTTATCCGGACATTGCCATTGTCGGCGAAGTCAAGCTCCGTATTGTTCACTGCCTTGTCGCCGACGAGCGTGCCAGCATGGATTCGATCTCGATAATCCGCAGCCATCCCCAGGGCTTTGCCCAGTGCAGGGATTTTCTTGACAAATACCCTTCATGGGTTCTGGAGGCATGCAACGACACCGCTACCGCCGTTGCCTCAATCGCCAGGGAAGGGGCCGTTAAAGTAGCGGCGATAGCCGCGGCCGCCGCGGCAAAGGTACACGGCCTTAAAATACTCAAAGAAGGGATAGAAACCAATCCGCTTAACTATACGCGTTTTCTTGTCATCAGCAGAAAATTTTCCGGCGGCCCGGGTCCGGCGGGAGCGGGACTTGCGGGAGCGGCCTGGGTACCGCCGTCCCTTGGTTCGGAAAGGCCCGACAAGGCAAGCCTTGTGTTTTCAGTTCCCGATAAGCCCGGCTCGCTTTTCGCCTGTCTTAAAATTATGGCCGAAAGCGGGCTGAATCTTTCAAAGCTTGAGTCCCGTCCGATTGAAGGAAAGCCCTGGGAATACCAGTTCTATGCTGATGTAAGCATTCCGGAACAGGGTGATTTTTTTGCCGTCATGGAAGAATTTAAAACCTGCAGCGAAGACTTTCGTTTCCTCGGCGCGTACAGGGGTTCGTTGTAGCGGGCCTGTTGGAAGTCTGGTTTAATACCGCGTCGCAAGCACAGCTTGCGCGTTTACTCCGTGGAGGCTCATTCTTTGCGCGCCGTAAGAACCAGACAGCTCTTGCCGCTTACCCTGTCTTTGTCGATTTGGACGTTCCTGCGCCGGTAACTCTGTAGTTCCCGGTTTCCGCCGCCATCGTCGTTTTCCTCGATGTTCCATACCCGCGTATTGATCCGGGACGAGTTAAAATCCTCATTAAAAACCAGCGCGCCGGAATTGTTGTAAACCCGGATGTAGTCAATGTACATGGAAGCCTGGTTTGAGTTTCCCCTGTTAAGGGCGCTGACCCCGTCAACGGTAAAAATGCCGGTAAAATTCCCGCCGGCGGCAAGGTTTAAGACGATAAAGAACGGCTTGCGGAAATATGGCTCCTGTTCGGGGGTAATGACCATTTCAAAGTACGGTTTCATGTCCGCGGTGATGACCGGCCTGCTGTCAGACGGGCTGTCGGCGGGCGGGTTCTGAATCGGCTGGCCGGATTGATCACGGACAGATACTTTGTCCCTGTCCAGGTACATTTTTATGCTTCGTTCATCCCATACAAGGGTGAACAGGTGAAAATCCCCGTATTGCAAACCGTAGAGGTTTGTCCTGTGAATCGCATAATTCGGATGGGAACCGTCGTTTTGCACAGGCCCCCAATGGGCGGCGCCGGTAAACAACCTGTCCTGGATTCCGCTTACGATGCCGTCTCTGTGACCCATTTCCAGAATATCGATTTCTCCGCAGGCGGGCCAGGACTTTTCCGGATAATCGCTGCCCAAAAGCCACAACGCCGGCCACAGCCCGTCGGCGGTTTTGGGAATTTTTACGCTCGCTTCAAGAATCCCGTATTGAAAACTGAA
>JAIROH010000273.1 GCA_031257595.1 Treponema sp.
GGCGCACCGGCACTGCCCCCCGGTTTCACAGTACCTTTTTATTCCCGTCGGCGCTCCCTCCCCGCGGGGACTCCGGCGGCCGGGCGCCTTACTTAAAGTTAACGTTAACATTAGCCGGGAGCCCCCTTTGCGGTTTTACAAAGGGAATGAAACGCGGATCGGGCGGCAGTTGGCCGGCCAGCTCATCCCGCAGCGCCTCAATCCGGGATGTGAAACCATGAAAAACACACGGGGTCATTCTCCCGGCCAGGGTCAAGGCGTACCTGTGCAGCTCCTCCACAGCCCGGAGGTACTCTGAAAGGAACACGACTTGAAAGTCAGGCGCGTCGGCGAAGATGGGCTCTGTCATCCCTCGCCCCCTTCCCCGGCCCGGTCCAGGAGCCGCTCATAATCGCGGCGGACTTCCTCCAAAAGCCGGGAAACCGTGCCCGGCGGCTGGGGGTGTTCCGCCAGGAAAGACGATAGCGGGTGCGGGTTATCGGAGAAACGACTGATTACAACATCCGGCGATCGACCGGTTGTACCTCCGGCCTCAAGCAGTTTTTTAAGTACCCAAATTTCCGTCCCATACTCAGGGTCCTTTTCCCATTCAGTAAGTTCCTGCCTCGCCGCGTCGCGGATCCGTTCTTGTTCGCGGGCCAGAATGTCTTTAGCCACCGTGTCGAACATGGCAAGGCACTGCCCCCCTGTTCCGCTGAACCGTTCTTGTTCACGGGCCTTTATAAGCGCTCGAAAATCTGTAGCCAAATCCGTCATAAGGATACCTCCATGCCTCCCGGCATTGATTTACCAGGACGCAAGCCCCGGATTCTCCTAATGCAAAACCGGCAAGGAAAATTACCCATAATTCACCCGTTTTGCGATTTTCCAATACATATAAAACCGACATTCCGGCGGCTAAACTGCGAAAGCGAATATACCTTATAGGTATATTCGCACTTTCGCAGTCCTCGATTTTTGCGATTTTTGCGAATTCGCACGATTTCGTTCTTTTCGTAATTTCGCTCATTGTCCTGCCTTTTTTGGGCCGGTAAGGCGAATTAAGCCATATTCCCGGCAAATCAGTTTCCGTTCTTCCAGCCCTGCCAGGGCTTTATTAAAGGCATCCCGCCTGCCGTCAAATTGCTTATATACTTCATCCGGCTCTATGGCTTCATTTCCCAAACCGTGTAAAACAGCCAGAATATTTTCCTGGTTTTTGCCAAGCCCTTTTTCATCCCCCGGCGGCACGTATTCAATCCTTTTCAGTATTCCCGAACTTTCGATTTCGTTGTCCTCGTTGAGGATATAGGCGCCTTCGGCGTCAATCAAATTAACCGGAGAGAACTCAAAAGCCATAGGTTGTATAGCCTCGCTATCCTTGGATTTTGTCATGGTTAGGACTACCGTCCGGCTGTCCGGCGTTTTATCGTCCATTTTCTCAAGCGCAAATTCCGCGTCCATCGCGGCCCGCCAGCCGCTCCACCCCCGCGCCCTTTCGCGGGCCTGATGTCCCGTATGATGGATAAGTAATACCGCCATCGAGGGAAACCGCGCACGGATAGCGTCTATATTTCTCAGCCCTTCCGCCGCCGTTTGAGTATCGCTGTCATCGCCGCCCAAAACACGGCTAAGAGTATCCACTACGGCAAGCCTTGGGACTTCGCACCCTGATTCAATCAGTTCGTCCGTTGCGTCGATCAATTTCTGTGTACCGGTGAGCAGATCGGCGGCTCCCTCAAAAAGGTAGACGGGAATATTATTAAGGGGAACGGCGTTTTCCTGAGCCCAAGCGTGAAAGCGGCGTACTATTCCGGCCTTCCCCTCTCCGGCAATGTAAACAATCGGCCCGGGATTTTTAACGGGAAAGCCGTAAAAGTTTTTATTACCCGCTATTGACCCGCAGATGGACACCCCCATAAATGACTTATAAAGCCCCGGAGGAGCGTAGAGCATAGCGAGAGAACCTTCCTCAAGAATATTTTTGATAACCCATCGGCTTTTCGACAAAGGGATGTCCCTGATGTGTACAAAATGCGGCCTTTTCTGTTCCGCCGCCACCGCCGTTTTAAGCAGTTCCGCCAGCTCCCCGGAATCTAAATCAATGCCGTTTGCCAATGCGTGCCTTTTCAAGGGCGTTATGGGGAGCGCCGCGAGTTCTGTTTCAGGGAGTCCCAAAAGGAAATCAATAAGGACCGTCCCGGAGGGTATGGGCTTCAGGGCCTCGGTAAGCTGCTGCTTTGTCACGCCGTTGCCCTCGCCGTGTTTGCTTGCCAGGCATGGCGGACAACGGTTTCCGTGTCCTGATCACTTCCAAAAACATCCGGGCGGGATTTCACGAATTCCAGGGTTTCCTCAAGGCTGTAGCCGAAATAAGCCATCCGCCAGGCGAATTTTTTTTGATAATCGTTATGACCCGATCCGGTCTCAATCACCTTATCCGCTATTTTTTGAAGGTCCGGTTTCCCGGAGTTCCGCCGGAACCGCTCCGGCTGTGGCGCCGGTTTCGGCTGGGGGTTTATCAGTTCGGCAAGGAATAGCGGCAAGTCCGGGGCGTCAATCGGATCGCCACAGAGGGTATAAGCTACCTCGGCTTTTTCACCCAGGGACAGGCCGGAATTTTGATACTTGATCTCGATGTTACATTCCCCGGCGGTCAGATTGGCCGCCTTGCACGGCCCACAATACCGGAATAACAGGTGCAAGCCGCCGCGCGGCGTTCTGGTATAGCAGGGAAAATTTCGAGGCAGGTCCCGCAGGTACGACGGCAATCGTTCCGCGGGTTTACCGGCCAGGGTCTCCATGACGCGGTAAAAGCCTTGTAAGCCGTCCTTGCCATCGGCGTGGCCTACGTCAATGTCCAGCCCGATGTAACCGCAGAGACCCGGCAAGTACATAAACCGCTTGAAGCCAGCCCCGGACCACGCCCGCAGCCTTTCCGGGTCAGGAGTGAAGTTTTTCCGGTGTTCGCCGGTCCACTTCACGGCGGGACGGCCTTCTCTAGCGTTCCAGGGGATAAAACTAAACCCCCGCCCGGTCATAAAAAGAACAGCCTCAAAACCCGTCCGGCGCGGCAAGGGAAAGACGGCTTCCCGCTGTTCCGTAGTAAGGCCGTACAGTTCCGCCGCCCGGCGTTCGGCGTGGTATCGGGAAAATCCCGCGTCAAATTCCAGAATCGCGGCCCTTTCGGTGAGCGCCTCAAGGTCAAAGGGTTTGCCGTTTTCCGGGGCTTGTATTATATTTGTTGTATCCGCAACCGGCCCGGCGCATTGGTGTACGATGTTTGCCGGGTTCATTTTTCCCCTCCCCATACCGCCCCGGAATCTTCAACGATAATCGACCGCTCGCGGGTTATTATAAAACGCGGCTTCTTGTCGTGCATGATAATTTTCAACTCCGCTGTCCCATAACTCAACCCGGAAAGCTCGGTTTCAAGGGCCGCGATAATTTCGAGCGGTATCTTCCGATCAATCACGTTACGCCTCCTTTTGAGCGGGAACGGCGGAACGCTCTACAAATTCGTCAATGTCTTCTTGGGTGAATTTTACCAACGCCCCGATTTTATGGCAGGGCAATTTGCCCAGGCGGCGTAATTTGTCGATGGTGACCGTTGAGCATCCCAGGCGCTCGGCGGCTTGCTTTTTCGTAAATAAAGTCATAAAGCCTCCCATTTGATGGTTTTTATGGCTTTAAGGTAATGCGGATTTATTTTTATTGCTTTTGTGGTAACGCTGTATAACGCTATGTAACGCTAAGTAACGGATTACTTTGTTTTCTGGCGGTGTCTATCCTGCCTTAGGGCGCCAGAAAAAGATTTTCCTTCTCTGGTTTTTATGTATTTGAGAATAAAATCGTCTATCTGGTCTGTTTTGGGAATATCAATTTTGTCCACCAACTTTTTTACTTTTAACTCGGTTTGAATTTCCGGCAGGGTTTTTAATGCTTGACGTTTGCCATCGATGAAATGTCCTTCCATAAGGATTGCCAATGTGTGATCTAT
>JAIROH010000003.1 GCA_031257595.1 Treponema sp.
CAACATATTCAACACCTCCGGGGCGTGGTTCTCCAAAAACTCTTTCAGTATGTCATGATCCCGGCAATACCTGATTGCCGTTTTCATCGCTTCTTCCCTGTCTCCCTGTTCCTTCGTAAAGTTCCGAACCTTGTCAACAAACGCGCTGTACTGGGCAAGCGTCTTGCTTCGCCGTACTATATCCCCGTTCCGGCCCTCGTTGATGTTGAGAACCCGTACTTCCAGTTCAAGAGCCGTCTTTTCGGGAATGCCCAGGGGCTTGACCGTTTCAAAGGCGTCGGAAAGCCGCAGAGTCTGTTTTTCCGGGCAGGGAGCGATCCCGTTATACAACACCCAAAATTCGGGCCGGGGCAGCTTGACCGGCCTTGACCCGTACAGGTTCCGGTCCTTAAGCATCTTTTCATATATCTTCGCGATGTACAAAAGCAACCGGATCGCCATATTGGGGTTAATGGTACTCTGGTGTTCTATCAAAACAACCAGTTTGTCGCCGATCTCAAAGGAAATATCGTTGACGGGCCCCAGAAACAGCACATTCCGCAGGGTGTTAATACTGACCGGCACATCGGGCGGCAGGTCCGTACCCTCGATGGCGCAGTACAACTCCCGCAGCAGGGCCGGATCGCTAAAGAGGAACGAAAAAACGCTGTCCTTGTACGTGGTTTTAACATCCATTGAAAAAAACATACTATGAAGAACGGGATTTTTCAACCTAAACTATTTTTTCCTGCCGAAAACCCGGTAATTGATAAACGGAAAGATCGAATGCCGTTTTTCAAGATTCGTAAGCCATTCGGTGCTGATATAGTTGCTCCCCAGGGACTCAAAAATCGTGGTAAAATTCCTCAAGGTTTCTTCAATTTTTTCCCGGGCATATTCGGGCTGTTTCCCAAGGTACAGCATCTTCGGCCAGTCGGCGCCGAGGGAAAGCATTATCTCCCTGGCGGCCTGGTTTAAAGTCCGTTCCTTGAGGCCCGAATCACTGGGAAAACGTTCGGTCATTTCGATCATCCTGCGTATCGAGCGGAATACATGCCGGTACATCCAGTCGTTGGAAGCGTCAAGCCAGGTTTCGGCATAGCCGTCGTTTCCCCAGGAAGAAAATTCGGGGACGGTGATCTGAAACGCCGCCTGATCCTGCCGGCAGATATACTCCTGGGGCATGGCCAGGTCAATCCGCTTGCTTGCCGACGCCTGGCGAAACAGTTCTTCAAGAAAAACCTTTCCTTCGTACCAGTTCTTGCCAAAAGTGTCGGCGTCAAAAACGCAAAGACTCAACGGGCTTTCTTCCATATAGCGTCCCGCTTCCTCAAGCCGGGAGAGCCTCATGTCAAGGTACAGCCGGGCCTGCTCAGCGGCCTTTTCCCGTGCTTTTTTCGGATCATAGAGAATCCGCTTTTTTCTGCTTTCCGCGTTGTGATAGCGATAACCGGTAGGACAGCGAATTCCGCCCAATCCCAAAAAAGGCCTGAGCGCTTTAAGGGAAAGCTCAAAACCCGCGTCGGTAAAATGCTCCTGGTATTCGGAACCGGCTTCCAGCAGCGAGACCAAATCTTCCTTTGCCTGATAATCCCGGCCTAAGAAAACAAAACCGGACGACGCCTTGACCGGATAAAAAGTCCCTTTCTGCGCGGGCGGATTTCCCAGCACCAGGGCATGGGCATCGGTCAGGGTATATGCGAAACCGTAAGAAACAAGCGGAGCTTCAAGGCTCTTGTGCCAGCCGAATTCGGGAAGCCAAAACCCCTGCGGCGGCTTTCCAAAAATTTTACGATGGGAAATAACGGCCGTCTCAAGCTGGGATCGGATGATCTCCGGAATGGAAGCGTAAAACGGCAAAAAAGCGTAGGTTGCCGCGGTCGTTAATATCTCAATCCGCCCTTTATTCTGAAACCGCCGGAATTCCCCCAAAATATCCATTTCGCAGCGTTCGGTAAAAAATATCCGCCTTTCTATATCCTCTTCATAATAGTACCGGGCAAGTCCGTGGATTTCCGGATCCTGGGCGCTGCGTTCCAGTTCTTTCCGGCCAAATTCGATCTTTTTATCCAGGTAATCCAGATACCGGAACAAAAACTCCTCATTCTGCAGCATCGAACACAGTGTCGGAGAAAACGCCATTCCCAGCCGGAAAGGGACGCGGTTCTGTTCCATTCTAAAAAGCGTTTCCAGCAGCGGCAGGTAGGTTTGAGAAACGGCTTCAAAAAAAGGAACTTCTTCGGGCAAAATCCCCGTCTTGCCCCTTTTCCCGGACCATTGCCCGGAAAAAGCGCCGATAAAAGGATGATGGGCAAGCAGAACCATGGAAAGGACCGGTTTACTCATGAAATACCGTACCGGGAAAACCGATCCGTATTGCGCAGAATGGAAAAATACTCCGCTCCGGAAAGGCGTATCAGGGGATTTTTCAGCGTTTCTTCGTTTTCCGGGGGATTAAAAAGCCGCGGCATGAAAAACGGCCTGGAAGCGGCAAGAGGTTTCAGGAACAAATCCGCTCCGTCGCGGCCCGGCTCCCGCGAATCCCTCAGCCTGACACAAAGCTCCACGTAGAATTCTCCCCCCTGGGGAGGAAACCCCAGATACCAGGCGGTGTCTTCGGTCCCCACGGAAACGGTAAACACGGTTTCCGAAAAAAAAGCCTTTTCCCCGGATGTTTTGCGGTCCGGGGAAACGGCCGATCCTACCGAAGAGACTTTAAGACAGTATCCTTCAAAACTCCCGGAATTTTCGAAAAGCTCCTTGTCGTATTTTTTTATTTCCCAAAAGGCAAAAACCCAGAGAGGATCGCGAAGCAATACTTCCAGATACGTTATATTGTACTGTTTCGGTAACGGAACAGGACTTAACCTGTCCCGCTCTTCCGGTTCCGGGAGGTTTTCCGGCCGGTCGTTTTCAAGCAGTTCCTGGATAATAAAAACCCGTTCCAAATCCGGGGGGATGTCAATCCCTTCCCTGTCGGCCATTCGTATAAGCTCTCTGGTTGTCAGGCTTTCCAGGTAAGATCTGGTGTTTTCTTCCATGATATCGGTCTATCATGAAAAAAAGGCTGTCCAATGTCAAGCCGACATTTAGGGCAACGGCGTCCCGATTCCGGCCCGGTCCAGAAATTGGATAAAATGGCCGGGCAGGGGGGCGCGGATCACAAGACCGCCGGGAAGGCGGAGGCTAAAGGCGTGGAGAAGGAGCCGCCTTAAACCCATGTTTTTTTTAAGGCTTTTGTTGAGGGTAAAATCCCCGTATTTGCCATCGCCCAGAAGGGGAAAACCCAGACCGGCAAGATGGCGGCGTATCTGGTGTGTTCTGCCGGTGGCAAGTTCCAGTTCCAGCAGAGAGCAGATTCCGCCCTCTCCCAGCGTTCCCGAGGCCAGAAACCTGTAGTCCGTCTGGGCGGCCTTTGGTTTTCCCCGTATGTCAAGTTCGGTCCTGATACGGCCTTTTTCCGTACCGGCGCCGGCGCAAACCCCAAGGTATTTTTTTTCAAGCCGGCCTTCCCGGAAAAAAAGCGCGTATTTGGCCGCGGCCGGCCTGGTTTTGGCGGTGAGGATAATCCCCGACGTTTCCTTGTCAAGCCGGTGAACCAGAAGCGGCGCCGGGTCGCGTTCCGAGGCAAGCAAAACGTCCAGGGACACACCTATTCCCGCTCCGCCCTGCACGGCAAGCCCGGAAGGTTTGTTAATCGCCAGGATCTCGTCATCTTCAAATAAAACCGTAATACCCTTCATTTACCATAGGTTCTATAGTATGTTTAACAATATGAAAAGTCCCCGGATATTACTTTTCGCAATGCTGATCGTTGTTTTGGCAAAGGCCCGGGCGGAGCCGCTCTATTCACCCACCTGGGGCTTCCATGTCGACCTCCCCGAAGGCTATGAATTTTCGGACGGAGACGGCAAAAACCGGTTTTCGTTCCGTTCCCGGTTTGGGACATCCTTCGACATTGCCGTCTATACGGGGAAACCCTCGGTGGAAGCCCTTGCCGGAGAAGTTGAACAAAAGCTTTCCGGCCGGGGGGAACGGAACGCATACGCCTACAACGGCAAAAAGGCCGTCCTTGCTCAGCTGAATTTTCCCGATCCCCGGAAACGCGGCTCGAGGCTTTCGGGCTGGGCGCTTTACGTGGAATTAAAAGCGCCGGAAAACAACGCCGGGACCACCGGGGCCGCCGGGGGGGCCGCGCCGATACTGTTCGCGTTTGCCTACGGGCCCCAGGGTGACGCGTTCCAGAGCCTTCATCTTTCGGTTCTTGATTCAATAGCGGCGGCCGAAGAAGACAAACTTCTTCCCGGCCCGGTAACGGATTTCAGTTATCCCGCCGGGAGTTGGAAACGTCATCCGCTTGCCGGTACGGGAAAAGAAGCCTGGTTTCGGGAGGGAGACGCCGAAGCCGCCCAGGCCCTCGTGGACAGGGAATTTGCGGTTCTTAGGCGTTATGTGGATTCCCCGATGTGGAAAGAAGCCTGGAAAAGATTTTACCGGGCCATTTACCGCGATTCCTTTGACCGGCTTAAAGACGCGGCTTTTATTCTTGAACGGACATGGACGGTCGGGGCCTTTGCCGCCGGGACAGCCGAGGAAAACCGGGCCGGTCTTTCATCTCCCGCGGGAAACGCCCTGGGTAAACGAAGCGACGACGCGAGAATCTTTGCCCAAAAAGCGCTTGACTGGGTTCAGGGCTTCGCGTACGAGCGGGACCTGATGGGAAGCGATTTTGTAAACCTCGTCAGCGCCGTTCAGGACGGACGGGGAGACTGCGACAGCAGGGCGATGCTCTGGGCGATTATCCTGGAACAGGCCGCGATTCCTTCGGCCATTATGGTTTCCCGTGAATTCGGGCACGCGATGGGACTGGCCGACCTCGAAGGAGAAGGCGCGCGTTTTCCGTTCAGGGAAGGAGGCCGGGAATACAAATGGCTTGTGGCCGAAACCACCACCCGGATCGGTATCGGCCGTATCGGCGAAAATGTCAGCGAAATTACCAAATGGCTGGGTATTACGTTTTAGGGCTTATGTCCGAATCAAAATGCCAAAACAGTAAAATCTGTCGTCGCTGTTTATCGAGGCAGGCGCATGCGCCCGTACCCAAAAAGAGCCGGACGCCTTTATGGGGATACAGGCCGGCGGCAACCCCCGCTCGAGCTAGACGGTCGTCACCTTCTCCTACGCAGACTCTGGTCTATTACCTACGGACGCCGTATGCTCTTCACGGGGGAATTGCCGCCGTCTTATACCAAACAAAGGCATCCGGCAATCTGCCGTGACGGGCGCATGTGCATGTATCACCCCCGGCGACGCGGATTTTGACGCTATTTGCTCTTTGATTGTATGCGAAGGGTACATACCCAAGAACCCGCCTTTCGGCGGGGGAGCCTGCGGGGCGTTATAAAAGGTATGTACCCTGAGGCAAATACCTTACTAAAACAACCATACCCCCGTCCGCTCCGCGGCGGGGTTGGTTGATTTTGCCAAAACTAATAAGAGTAGACCTTTATTCGAAAGTCTGGTTTAATACCCCGGAGTTCTGCTCCGGCTGAAACAAAGCAACACTTACAAAAATTTGGTATTAAACCAGACGGTATTATAAACTTCCTATCGAACGAGCCTCCGTTCGAACTAAGGCAATGCTAAGGATATCGTGGAGTTCTGCTCCGCGGAGGCTCATCTGTTGAATACGATCTTGTTGAAATCTGTATTTGTCAGAACACTGGATACGGGCGCGTATTCCGGGGGCAAGGGTTGCCGATGTCCCATGTTTACGCGTAAGCTGTATGTACGGAGAGATGTTGTTGAAATTCAAGTCGATTATCATTGTCTTTAATGTCGTTATTGTCGTTTTCTTTGCGATCGTGTTTGTCGTTCCGTTTCTTGTCCTGGGAAAGGATTTGGCCGCCGGTTTTTGGCAGTCAAGCTGGTTTTTGGCGCCGGCGCTGCTTGCGCTGCTGGTCGGCATAGACCTGTATTTTGCCTTGAATTACCGGGTTTTCATGCTCCTTGAAAAGGAAGACTGGCCGGCCCTGGTCCAGGAACTGGAACGCAGGGTACTGAGGGACAAAAGCTATTCGCCGCGTTTGGTAAAGCTTTTGGCGAACAGCTATCTGGTCCTTTCCGACGCCGCTTCGGTAAATGTCCTGGAAAAGAAGCTTTCAATGGCAAAACCGGCCCTGGTAAACGCCAATACGCTGATCTTCGGCGCGGCGCGGATTCTTGCCAAAGACAACAAAGGGGCGGTTCTTTTTTTTGGCGA
>JAIROH010000085.1 GCA_031257595.1 Treponema sp.
GGACAGGGGAATCTCGGAAGAACTGGTTCTCAAGATCATTGAAAACACATTGCTTGCGGCCTATAAACGCCGTTTCGGCAACGCCGATAACGCCATAGTCAGGTTTAACGACGACAACAAAATCGTTTCAATCTACGCGCAGAAAAAAATCGTTGACGGCGTGTACGATCCGTCCGTGGAAATAGACCTTGAAGAGGCCAGGGAGCTTGATCCCGCCGCGGAACTTGGCGACGACCTTCTTATCGAGGTGGATCCGAGGGATTTCGACCGGCTGTCGATACAAAACGCCAAGCAGACGGCCCATCAGTCCATACGGGAAATACAGAAAGATACCCTGTATCTGGAATTTTCCGACAAGGTCGGCGAAATCATCATAGGCTACTACCAGCGGGAACGAAACGGAACGATCTATGTAGACCTGGGCAAGGTCGAGGGGATTCTGCCGAAAAAGTTCCAGTCGCCGCGGGAACTGTACCATGTCAACGACCGGATCAAGGCCCTGATTACCGAAGTCAACAAAACCCCGGCGGGGCTTCAGGTGGTTCTTTCCAGAACCCACACGGAATTTGTCAGGGCGATCTTTGAACTTGAGGTGCCGGAGGTCTACGACAAAACCGTGGAAATACACAAGATTGTCCGGGAAGCGGGCTACCGCACCAAACTTGCCGTGTATTCAAACCGGGACGACGTGGATCCCGTCGGCGCATGCGTCGGGCTCAAGGGCGTGCGGATCCAGGCGGTGATCCGGGAACTGGAAGGGGAAAAGATAGACATACTCAAGTACGATCCCGATCCGAAGCGTTTTATAAAAAACGCCCTTTCCCCGGCGGAGGTGCGCGACGTTATTATTCTGGACGAAGGTAAACACCAGGCTCTGGCGGTCGTGGCCGATTCCCAGCTTTCGCTGGCAATCGGCAAGCAGGGTCTTAACGTCAAGCTCGCGAACCGGCTTGTGGACTGGAACATCGACGTTAAAACCGACGCCCAGTTCGAGGAAATGGACATCGCTTCGGAATCCAGAAAAGCCGTGTCGGAACTTTTCGGCGATTCGGAAGAAATATCGCGGATATCGGAACTTCCCGGCATCAACAGGGAAATCGCCGAGCGTTTTCTCGAAAACGGCGTCGACTTTATCGAGGATTTTCTGGCCCTTTCCGAAGAAGAGCTTTCCGCCCTTAATGGGATTGGCGCGGATCAGATCGAAGAACTCCGCAAACTTATCGAAGAATTTGTTGAAATTGTAGAAGACGAAGAAAGCCCGGAAGCGGAACAGGCGGCCGAGGAAATTCCCCCGGAAGAAACGGAGGAATACGAATGCCCCGAATGCGGCGCAAAGATTACCGTGGATATGACCACGTGCCCCAACTGCGGCATCGGACTCAGTTTTGAGTTTGAGGAATAACAAGGTGGAACATGGCTGAGGAAGACAAGAAACCAAAAGTTGAGCTTATAAAACACGCCCGGAACGATGCGGAAAAGGCGCCGGATTCTCAAACAAAACCGCCGGAGCTTGAACGCCGGAAGGTGGTTGTTGTAAAGAAAAAATCCGGCCCGGTTTCGCCCGTGAACAAAAAACCGGCTCAGCCAAGGATTGTTTCCGTACAGGTTCAGGAAGCCGCGAAACCGGAAGAAAGCAAAGCGGAAGCCGAAAAAACGGAAAAACCCGTTCCGGAAAAAGCTCCGGTTGAAAAGCCGTTTTTGCCTATTACCAAGCGTCCGGCCGGCGCCGCCGGAAAGGTAGGGGGGCGTCCGGTGGGGAACGATGTTTCTCCGTTTGCCCAGCGCCCGGCCGGAGTCGCCGGAAAAGTCGGCGGCCGCTTTGTGGGAAACCGGGGCGGGGAACGGCCCCAGGGAAAACCCTATCAAGGGGGAGGGGGTTACAGAACCGGGCCGGGCCAGCAGCGGCAGGGGCCGGTTTCCCGGCCCTTTACGCCGCGTCAGCCGGGCCAGACAAAGCCGCCGCCGCGGAGCGGGACGGGCGGTTTTACGCCGCCGCCGCCCGCGGGACAGGGAAAAACCGCGGTAAAAAAGATCTTCAAGGCCAAAAAGACCGTCTATCAGCGTAAAGAACAGGAAATGGAGGAAAAACTCCTCCAGACCAAAAAGAAGATTACCAGGGTAGCCAATCCGGTGCCCAAATCGATAGACATTATGGAAGTGGTTTCCGTTTCGGAACTTGCCCGGAAGATGAACCTTAAAGCCTCGGACCTTATCCAGAAACTCATGAGCATGGGGATGATGGTTACGATCAACCAGCAGATAGACGCGGAAACGGCCACGATACTTGCCGCCGAATTCGGCGCGGATGTGAAGATCGTCAGCCTTTACGACGAAACGGTTATTGATACGGTCAAAGACGACGAGGCCACGATGGAAAAACGGCCGCCGGTTGTAACCGTTATGGGCCACGTCGATCACGGCAAAACCAAGCTGCTTGACGCGATACGGAGCGCCGACGTGGTTTCCGGGGAGTTCGGCGGCATTACCCAGCACATCGGGGCCTACATGGTCGACACTCCCCAGGGCGGGATCGCGTTTCTCGATACGCCCGGACACGAAGCCTTTACGAGGATGAGGGCGCGTGGAGCCCAGGTGACCGATATTGTCGTTCTGGTCGTTGCCGCCGACGACGGCGTTATGCCCCAGACCGTGGAAGCGATCAACCACGCCAAGGCCGCGGAAGTTCCGATCATTGTGGCGGTCAACAAGATCGACAAACCCGAAGCCAACCCCGACAAGGTTAAAAGCCAGCTTTCCGACCTTGGGCTTATGCCCGAAGACTGGGGCGGCCAGACGATGTTTGTCGAAGTATCTGCCCTTAAAAAAGAAGGAATCGACAAGCTTATCGAAGCCATCCTGCTCCAGGCCGATATGCTTGATCTCAAGGCGAATTACGACCGCAGCGCCGAAGGAAAAGTGCTTGAGTCGAAGATCGATCACGGACGCGGCATAGTCGCCACGGTGATGATTGAAAAAGGCACACTTAAAACCGGCGATTCTTTTGTGGCGGGGATCTGGCCGGGAAAGGTACGGGCGCTGTTTAACGACAAGGGAGAAAAGGTTAACGAAGCCACCCCGTCGATGCCGGTTGAAGTGCTCGGTTTTGAGGGAATACCCAACGCGGGGGATCCCCTCCAGGTTGTTGAAGACGAGCGGAGCGCCCGCGGGGTTTCCGCCAAACGCCACGAGCTTAAGCGCTTTGAGGACGCGAAGAACGTCAAGAAGATAACCCTGGACAATCTCTACGACACGATCAGCGACGGGGCCATTCAGGAGCTCAAGGTTGTTATCAAGGCGGACGTGCAGGGTTCCGCGGAAGCCGTCCGTTCAAGCCTGGAAAAACTTTCCACAAAGGAAGTGCGGCTTAACGTGATTCAGGCCCTGCCGGGAGCGATCAACGAAGGCGACGTGGATCTTGCCATAGCGTCTAACGCGATTATCCTGGGCTTTAACGTGAGGCCTACCCCCAAGGCGAAACTGCTGGCGGATCAGGAAAAGGTCGACATTCGCAAGTACAACGTTATTTACAAGGCCGTTGAGGAAATACAGCAGGCCATGGAAGGCATGCTTAAGCCGGACACGAAAGAAGAAATTATCGCGACGGTTGAGGTGCGGAACACCTTCAAGGTTCCCAAGGCCGGTACGATTGCCGGCTGCTATGTTCTTACGGGAACCGTCAAACGCAGCGCCAGCGTTAATGTTATCAGGGATGGCATTGTCGTTCATACGGGGAAAATCTCAAGTCTCAAGCGATTCAAGGACGACGCGAGGGAAGTCGCCGCCGGCTTTGAGTGCGGGCTTGGCATAGGGGAATTCGACGATATCAGGGTCGGCGATCAGCTTGAGATTTTCGAGCTTGTGGAAGTCGCGAGAAAACTGGGGTGATTTTCCGGTGGCCGAGCACAGAACCGAACGGGTAGGGAGCCTTATCCGCGAAAAGATAGGCGAGCTTGTCGTAAGCGGAAAGATAAAAGATCCGCGGGTGGATTCTTTTCTTTCGATAACCAGGGTAAGCGTTTCCCGCGATCTGGCCTATGCCGACGTATATGTCTCAAGCTACAAAACGGAAGCCGGACTTGCCAAAGGCGTAGCGGGGCTTCAAAGCGCCGCGGGCTATATACAGGCCCAGCTTGCCCGTCTTATGCATATACGGCAGACGCCGCGTCTTCGTTTTCACGCCGATCCGGGGATACGGGAAGGCTTCGAGATCATACAAAAAATTGAAAAGCTTACGGAGAACGAGGATCAACGAGACCGGCTGCCTGCTTCTGAACAAGAAGCCGGGCTATAGTTCATTTGAATCGCTGTTCGCGGTAAAGAAAGCTTTCGGTACGGGAAAAGTCTGCCATACCGGAACACTGGACAAATTCGCGGACGGCCTGTTGGTTGTCCTTGCCGGCAGGGCGGTTAAACTTTCCCCGTGGTTTTCCGGCTGCGACAAACGTTATACCGGCAGAATCAAACTCGGCGAAGAGACCGATACGCTGGATCCGGA
>JAIROH010000164.1 GCA_031257595.1 Treponema sp.
CAAAAATAGAGAAATTATTTGTTCAATTTGAAAATGAAATTCCTTCATCGGTATCAGATCATAGAAAATGGCTTGCTTTCATGTTAAAATATGCCTATCTTTCATCGTATGTTTATAGAGAAAATAATAATAGCAACATTCAAAAATTATCAGAATTATTTGAAAAGTGTAATTCAACTTATGCAGAGTGGCTGATTAATAATTTCCCCGGCTTAATTACTATTCCAGCTATTACCCCTGCAATGGTGCATCATTTACCCCATTATATGTTATATTCATATTTCAAAACAAAAAAGCCGCAGGTGCTTATAATTATAGATGGTTTATCGTTATATCAATGGGTTACTCTTAAAGAAGCAATGCCGGAACAGAAATATGCATACACGGAAAACGCCTTGTTTGCATGGGTTCCGACTCTTACTTCTGTTTCAAGACAGGCGCTCGTATCAGGTAAAAAGCCTTTAGAATTTGCAGAGTATATTTATTCTACTTCTAAGGAGGAAAGCTATTGGGCGCTTTTCTGGGAAAATGCCGGACTTCAAAAAGATAGTATTGTATATAGAAAGGCAATGGATGATTTCGATATAATCGAAAATATCGAAGAATATATCGATCCATCGAAAACCAGGGCTGTTTGCTTAATTATTAACAAAGTGGATGATATTATGCATGGCATAAAACTTGGCAATACAGGCTTGCATAATCAGATAGAATTGTACGGAAAATCAGGCTTTTTAGAATCTCTAATTGAATCATTACTGCGATATAATTTTGAAATTACTATCGCATCGGATCATGGAAATATTGATTGCATTGGAATTGGAAATCCCAAAGAATCTTCTATTGCCGAAATTAAAGGTGAAAGGGCAAGAGTTTTTCAAAATAAAATATTGCTGGATTCTGTTCAAAAAAACTTTCCCGATTCTTTTGCATGGAAACCTGTATCATTACCGCAAAACTACTATCCACTTTTATCAAAGGGCAATACCTCGTTTGCGCTTAAAGGCAGGAAATCAGTCAGTCATGGCAGTATTTCTGTACAGGAAACTATAGTGCCATTTATTAAAGTAGAAGGAAAATGAGCCATGAATTTTAATAGTTCTATAGGTATAAAGCAAAATATAAGATATGAATGGATGCAGTATGTTGTTAAGTTACTGGAATTGGGATTGGACGAACAGTCAATAAGAAAAGAGCTCAAAATATACTTATCTGAAAAAAAAGGTAGTGGGCAGGAAGGAAAAAGAGCGGAATATACTATGTCACTGGCAGTTGCCATACTGATGCATACATGGGTTTCTCCTAAAAAGAATTTGTTGCAATACCGGGAAAAATTATTAAAATATGTCAATTTGCAATCTCTTGATAAAATATGCCATTGGTCCATGATTTCTGCGGCTTATCCGTTTTGGTTCAATATCTGTCATATTTTTGGTTCACTATTTAAGATGCAGGAACAAATTAGAAAAACTCAAGTTATGAAAAGAATATATGAAGTTTTAGGAGAAAGAAACACAATCGAAAGATGTTCAAGATATGTGATAAGATCCCTTGTTTCATGGAATATAATAAAAGATGTTGATAAAAAGGGGATTTATGAAAAAGGTAACATAATAAGTATCAAAGACCTTAAAATGCTTTCTCTTTTATTTGAAGCGGCACTTTTTTCGATAAATGATGATAAAATACAATTATCATCATTAAATAATTGCCCGGCTTTTTTTTGTTTTGAATTTTCTTTAGTAAGCGGTTCCCAAATTTCAAAATTAAACGACAATATCCTGCTTGAACAATATTCTATTGATAATGAATATTTAAGTTTAAAAACAAAGGCCAATCACTAATTGCACATACATTTAATTTATAAACTCCCTTTTTCATTTTTAATCCATAGCTCCGTTCGTTTTAGGGTGCTTATGCACTTAATTCTTTATAATATATAGAAATAGCGAATATGCGTAGACAGTCTAGTGTATTGACGTTTAGCAATATTCCCCTATCCTCCTGTTTCGTGGTACAACCATACAAGAAACAGGAGGTGGGAACATGGCCAGACCTAAGAAGTACCGTATCGAGCTTACTGACGACGATGTCAAAACAATTAAATGTACGTTGCGGAAGAAAAACACATCCAGAACGATACGGGCGAGATGCCACATACTGCTGGACCTTGACCAGTGCCACGGGAAAACACGAGCCCATGAACAATCCGCTCGAATGAACGGCGTTTGTATCGCCACCGTCACCAACACGGTAGCAGCCTATGTGCAAAGCGGATTGGAGGGGGTGCTTTCCCTGAAAAGAAGCGAGAATTCCCATAACACGCGCCGGGTTCTTGACGGCAAGGCGGAAGCGCTCATTATCGCTCTTGTCTGCGGCCCGGCGCCCGAAGGGCATTGCCGGTGGACGTTCCGGCTTCTTGAGGGAAAGTCCCGCCTTCAGCTTGAAACGCCGGTCAGCAGGGAAACAATCCGGAGGGCGTTAAAAAAACGAACTTCAACCTCACCGCAAGGATTACTGGTGTATCCCGGCAATTCTCATTTTCAAAAAAGTGATAGACTGGGAGCAAAACACATACCTTGCCATGTTCCGCTCCTTCACCTAAAATAGGCGGAATAGGGGTCTCTGCTCGGGGTAGACCGAGATCCTATCCGAGGTAGCGGCGCCGAAACGTCGCTCCTCATTGTTTTCTTCGGTCGCCGTTGTGATTAGTATTCGTGATGAGGTTTGCCGAAGGATTCCCTCTGACCGTTCCCTCTCAGTACGAAACAATCGGCGCCTTTCTGATTAGCCCCGGCAGGGGCTAACCTTCCTATATCCCATCGGATACAGGTTACCCCTTTTGCAAAATATCATAAAGTATTCGTGGTTTTTCTTCCTGTCGTTTGCTGATACTTTGAATTACTGACCCGTGATCAGCAATTCAAAGTTTAGAAAAATGAAAAGATTCAACCAAAAAATGGTCAAATTGTTGAATTTTTCTCCGCTATCACCCAATGCCCAATGACAATTTGACCATTTTTACCTTTACGCTCCCCTTTTAGCGGCAATTCAAAGTTCACGATAAGGCAAAAGACGCTCATAAGAGTCAACGCACTACCGGCAGAATATGGGGAAGGGGCCCCATGTTTTGCCCCCGCCCCCCGGTAAATTTTTACAGGCGTCTTTTGGATTTTCGAAATAGTTAAACTTTGAATAGGTGACATTTCTATTGAACGTTGACACCCGTGATGCGGTTTCTTGACATAAACAATTTAATTGTATATAGTTAGTGTCTGTCCACAAAGTCTGTTACTTTGCGGACAGACCTTGCATTTTCGCAGCCTTTAGGCTGCGAAAATGCGGTTTTCAAGGAAGTTTGTCCATAATGTGTCTACATTATGGACAAACTCTAGATAGAGGAGTTGTTCCATAAACCAAAGTTTTGGAACAGTTTCATATGGTTTGGTTCTTCGCTTTTGCGGTTTTTATTTTACAGGGGATAACGCCCCAACGTTTATGGAAAAATTTGCCGATGAAGCGTTCATTGAAGTCTCTTCCGGGAAAGGCGGCAACGGCTGCGTGGCCTTCCGGCGGGAAAAGTATGTCCCCAAAGGGGGCCCTTCCGGCGGGGACGGAGGCAGGGGGGGCGACGTGGTCTTTGTGGTCAGACGGAACCTCAGGACGCTGTCCCATCTGCGTTATAAACATTCGTTTAAGGCGGAAAACGGCCACGATGGCGAAGGCCGGGAACGGAGCGGCAGGAACGGGGAAGATGTGATTATCCCCCTGCCTCCGGGTACGGTAATTCGGGACGCCGACAGCGGCGAATTGATCCGGGATTTTGGCCTTGCCGGGAATTCAGGGGGAAGCGCAGCCGGAGGCGGCGGCCGGACCGCCACGGCCATAACGGGCACGGGCATAGCCGGGCCGGGTACAACGGGCGCGGCCGGGCCGCTGGAAGACGGGCGTTTTGTTTTTTTAAAAGGCGGATCGGGCGGCTGGGGAAACGTCCACTTTAAGTCGTCGGTAACCCAGAGCCCCCGCAGGGCGCTTCCGGGAAAGCCGGGCGAATTCCGCCGGCTCAGGGTGGAACTGCGGATTATGGCCGACATAGGCCTTGTGGGTTTTCCCAACGCGGGAAAATCATCCCTTTTGGACAAATTTACCAACGCCCGGCCGAAAATCGCCCCTTATCCGTTTACAACGAAAATTCCCAATCTGGGGGTGCTTAGTTTCGGGACCGGGCGGAACGATTACGACAGCCGGGATATCATCATTGCCGACATTCCGGGCCTTATCGAAGGCGCTTCCGAAGGGGCCGGCCTGGGGATCCGTTTTTTAAAGCACATTTCCCGGGCCGCCGCCCTGATCTTCCTTATCGACCTTTCCGGGGCGGATTATTCCGGCGCGTTCAATATCCTGTACCGGGAACTGGAAAACTTCTCGCCGGAGTTGGTAAAAAAACGGCGAATTATCTGCGGTTCCAAGCTTGACGTTGAAGGCGCCGGCGCGGCCCTGGAAAAACTCAGGGCCGGGTACCCTGACGAAAAGGTTTTGGGGATTTCCGTGTTTTCCGAAACGGGACTTAAAGAGCTTGCCGCCGAAATAAACACCCTTGTAAACGGGAATGCGGAAGAGGACACGGCGGATAAACCCCGTGGGGAAGATACGTGAAACTTGCCATACTCGGCGGAAGTTTTAATCCCATTCATATAGGCCACCTGTACCTTGCCGATACGGTTTTATCCGAATGCGGCTACGACAGGGTTCTGTTGATTCCGGCGTTGATTTCGCCGTTCAAACAGGACGTTCCGGCCGCTCCGGCGGAAGACAGGCTTGACATGATCCTCGCCTCGGTAACCGCCGATCCCCGGATC
This sequence comes from Treponema sp., assembly GCA_031257595.1. Lineage (GTDB taxonomy): Bacteria > Spirochaetota > Spirochaetia > Treponematales > Breznakiellaceae > JAIROH01. Next base: position 4,860 of record JAIROH010000164.1, read on the forward strand.
GCCGTTGACGACATGGAACTCAGGCGGGAAGGGGTTTCCTTCACCGTTGATACCGTTGCCGAAGTCATTGAACGGTACCGGCCCGACGGAAAGCCGGGTCTTGTCATAGGCGACGACCTTGCCGCGGACTTTCACAAATGGAAAAGGGCGGAAGAAGTCGCCGAAAAAACCGATATAATCGTCGCCCGAAGAATCGCCGGCGCTTCGGCGGGCGGTTTCCGCTATCCCTGTGTAGTCCTGCGCAACGATAGTATGGCGGTTTCTTCGGCGATGATTCGGGACAGGATCGCCCTGGAAGGCGCGCCGGGCGGAAGCCCCGCCTGGCGGAGCCTTGTACCCCACGGGGCGCGGCGTATTATTGAAGAAAGGGGCCTTTACGGGTTGTTCCGCGCCGCCGGAATGTCCTCCCCGTCCGATTCGGGGAACGGCCCGGAACGCCCGGTGGCCCGAAAACGCGGCCTGGCCTTTTTTTCCGCGGCGGTAGAAGAGGCCGCCGCCTCCGAACTCAAACGTTCCCGTTTCCTGCATTCCAGGAATACGGCCCTTATGGCCTATGACCTGGCCCGGCGCTACGCCCTCGATCCCGAAGCGGCTTACCTTGCCGGTATCGGCCATGATCTGGGGAAAGCCCTTGACGTGGGTGAACTTTCCGCCATTGCGGAACGGGACGGCAGGGGCCTTTCGCGCTTCGAGCGGAAAAATCCCGCCCTGCTTCACGGAAGGGCCGCCGCGGTATTGCTACGGGAACGCTTTGGCATACATAATAAAGATGTACTGGAAGCCGTTGCCGTTCATACAACCGGCGCACGGGGGATGGGGCCTCTGGCGATGGCGGTGTTTATCGCCGACAAAATTGAATATTCCCGGGGCGGCGCGGCAGGCCGGTTTCGGGAACGGCTTACCGGAAAGGAAAGCCTTGAGGGACTTTTTTACGCCGTATTGGAGGATAATATACGTTATCTGAAATCCGAAAAACTGGATGTGGCCGAAGAAACCCTGGCGCTGGAATCCGTGGCAAGGAGGGCCTGTGAAACGGAGCGCTAATATATCGGATCCAAGCGTTTTTCTTCTTTTGGCGATACTCGGCATCCTTGCCGCCGGTGGTTTTATCCTGTTCCATGTTCTTCGTACCGACCCGATTGACGAAGCTTTGGTCGAAAAACAGGTTATCAATATTCTTTTTGTCTTTGAGGGAGATGAAAAACCTCTTGGTTCCTATGTGCTGATGTATTCACCGGGCAATAACCGCGCCGCGGCCATTTCCATACCCGGCGATGTCGGAAAGATCATCAGAAGCATAAACAAGGTGGACCGCATCGATTCGGCGTATAATCCCAAAAATACCGGCAACTTTATTTCCGAAGTGGAAAACCTTCTTGAGATCGAAATAGGTTATTCGGTGGTATTTGAATGGGAAAAACTGGGGAAGATCGTAGACCTTATGGAAGGGGTGGAGTTGTTTATTCCCCAGGCGGTGGAGGTTTACGAAGAGGTTCCCGTACTGTTCCCTTCGGGGAATACCCTGCTTGACGGCGACAAGGCCAGGCAGTACATACGGTTCGAACTTGCCGGGGAAGAACCGGAACAGGCGTACCTTAGACGGGAACGGTTTTTCCTTGGTTTTCTTAAAAGCCTGGGGGAAAAACACGGCAGGCTCGACAATCCACAGATGGCCGCCGCGTTCTATCCGCTTCTCAAGACAGACATGAACAGGCGTACCCGGGAACGGCTTTTCGATGCCCTTTCGGCGCTGGATATCAGCCGCATCAGTATTCAGCCGGTGGCGGGAAACTACCGGGAAGTGTCCGGGCAGGATCTGCTGATTCCCTATTACGATGGTACGGTTATCAAAGACATCGTCCGCCAGGCCCAGCGGAGCCTTTCCCAGGAAAGTCCCGCCCTGGTAGAGCGGGTCTTTACCGTCGAGGTGCTCAACGGAACTTCCACCAACGGCCTCGCGTCCAGAACGGCCGAACTGATACGGGGGTTCCGCTACGATGTGGTTTCTACGGGGAACGCCGATCGTAATAATTACGAAAAAACGGAAATTATTGACCGGACGGGGATCGAGGACGTACTGTCGGTTTTCGCCGATACGATAAAATGTCAAAATATCCGCTATGAATCGAAAATTTCCGAAATGGACGAAGGTCCCATCGCGCGGAACCTGGATTACAAGGCGGATTTTACCCTGATAATCGGGAAGGATTTTAATGGCCGGGTTGTTACGGGAAACTGAGCCGCTGCAGGACCGGAATCCCCCGGATACGGATTCCCGCCGCCCGGATGTCCCGGAGACGGTAATGGCCCTCTGCGCCCTTTTGGAAGAACACAGGGCCGGGGATGTAGTGGCTTTGGATTTGCGGGAACTGCACAGCTGGACGGATTATTTTATTATCGCCACGGTGACAAGCGGCGCCCACAGGGACGGCCTTTTACGGCACATAAAGGACTTTGCCGGGGAACGGGGGCTTGCCGCGCACAAGGGGCCGGGAAAATCCGGCCGCGCCTCCGGCGACGGCTGGAGCCTCGTCGATTTGGGAACCACGATAATTCATCTTATGTCGTCTTCGTCAAGGTCTTTTTATGAATTGGAACAGCTGTGGAGTTCCGCCAAAACCGTTTGGCCTTCCGCCAAACACGGTCAGGGCCCGCATCGCTGATTAGGCTCATTCGTCAAAATCGTCGTAGTCGACATCCTCTTCGTAGTCATAATCTTCTTCTTCTTCGTCAAAATCGTCTTCGTCGTCATTGTCGTAGTCGTCGTCAAAATCGTCGTTAAAATCGTCATCCATGTCGTCAAAATTATCATCTTCATCCATATCGTCACGCTCGTCGCCTTCGTCATCGTCGCCAAAGACATAGAAGGGGACGGGAGTTTCCACAGGATCAAAGCCGGCCAGAGGCATTAATAAAAGTTCCTCTGAAGGATCCGCGCCAAGAGTTTCATTCGGAACCATTTCTTTCTCCATATTATTGAAAGTAATATAGCAGTCTAAACAAGTCCAGGAAATTTTTCAGACTGTTCCCTTGAACGATAAGTGAGACTTTCCGGTTCTGTCAAGAGAGGCTTTCCCAAAACTTCAGATTATGCATATAATCAAAAAGATCCGGTTGTGGAAACAATTTTATGCATATTGAAGCTCCCTGTAAGGTGAATCTTCATCTTAGGATTTTAGAAAAGCGTCCTGATGGGTATCACAACCTTGAAAGCGTTTTTGCCCTTCTTGCCTTTGGCGACAGCCTTGAGGTTTCCGTTTTACCCGGTAAATCCGGCTCGACCAGCGTTATAATGGAGCCAAAAGGCCGGCCCGCCGCCCTCTGCAACGAAGAAATAGCCTCGCTTCCCCCGGAAAAGAACCTTGTGTATAAGGCGGCCTCTCTTTTTCGTGAATTAACCGGTTTTGACGATGATTTTTCGGTAAATATAAAGAAACTCGTCCCTCCCGGATCGGGTTTGGGGGGAGGTTCCTCGGATGCCGCCGCGGCCCTTTTCGCGTTTAACTCCGTTACCGGAAAGCCGCTTTCGCCGGAAAAACTTCTTGCCGCCGCGGCGCGGATCGGAAGCGACGTGCCGTTTTTTCTTTCGGGAGAAACGGCGGCGTGGGTTTCCGGCAGGGGGGAATTTCTGGAACCGCTTTTTCCGCTTCTTTCACGGTACGGCGTTTTGCTGGTTTTTCCCGGTTTTCAAAGCGTTACGGCGGAAGCCTACAATTTCCTTGACAAAAGCCGGGAAAGCGGAGCGGAAAAAAGCCCCGTTCCGGCAAAAACCGAGATTGTCGCGGCCCTGAAAAAAAATCCGGCCTTTTGG
>JAIROH010000190.1 GCA_031257595.1 Treponema sp.
GGATACTTTTTTTCGACCTGGAAACAACGGGCCTTTCCGGCGGCGCCGGAACCGTGGCGTTTCTTGCCGCGTTCGGAACTTTCGGCGGGGAATCCGGGGACGCGAAATGTTCCGTTCTCAAGGAATATGCTGCCCTTAAAAAAGAATATACTACCCTTAAAATAGATCAGTTTCTTTTGCTGGATTATTCCGGCGAAACCGCTTTTCTTGACGCAGTTCTCTTTTTTATAAACGATTCGCCGTTTCCCGATCGTTATCTTACAACGTATAACGGAAAGACCTTTGATTCACAGATACTTAAAACCCGCTGCCTGATGAACGGTTTTCATCCGCCCAAACTCCCCCAGCTTGATCTGCTGTACCCCTCCCGCCGTATGTGGAAACGCATCCTTCCCAACTGTTCCCAGGCGACCGTCGAAACCATGGCGCTGGGCCTTGATCGCGGCGGGGACATTCCCGGTTCCCTTGCCCCGGACATCTGGTTTGATTTTCTTAAATCGGACGGAAGCGAAGCCGCCTCCCGCCGGCTTTTGGGCGTCTGCGATCACAATGTGAAGGATATCGAAGGCATGGCGGCCCTGTTCGCCGTTTTTTGCCGGATTGCCGAAAGTCCCCTGGACGCTTCCGCCGATTTTCGCTGTGACGCGGAACGGCTTGCGATGATCTGGCGGCGTCAACTCAGGCTCCCGCCTCTTTTTCAGGGTACGGACGCTTTGGGCGAAGACATTGAAAATACGTCCGCGCTGCTGCTGGAAGCCGCCGCCCGTGACTACCCCCGTTCGTGCCTTAGGCTGGGTTTCGACCTTTTCCGTAAAGGCCGCTTTGAGAAAGGCCGGGCGGCCCTTGCCCGCGCCGCGGACGAAAGCGTTTCGTGGCTTGTTTCCTGTCCCGCCGCCGTCAGGGCCCTGGCGTTGCGGTCCCTTGCCATCGACGCGGCCCGCAGGCTTGGCAGCGCCGAAAAAGCCGCCACCTTTCTGGAAAAGGCCCTGCTGCTTGACCGCCGGGAAGCCGGAACCGCCGGCCTTCCCCGCGGCTTGAGGGAAGATCTGGAACGGCGGCTGGCCGGCACCGTGCCCGGGCGATGAACCTTCTGGGCGCTATGTCCGGGAAGTTACAGTTCCGCGATTTTTTTCTCCGGCGGGCATGGTTTACTCCGCTCGTCCAGTCAGACAATGCCATCTCCCTCATCTGATATGCCCATAATGTTTCCTTGTCGTTACAGATATAACTCATCTTCTCTTCCGCCTTCTGTATCGCTTTGTCCATCCTCACCACCTCCTCTACCAGCTCTGGAGAACTTCCACGGTCAAAATACGCCAGCCACCGCTGCAGCGAATCGTTCCGTATATCACGTTCCCTTAGTTCCTGAACTGCACCATGTCCACAAAGTGTATCTCCAGCGCGTCACTGAGCAAATACGTCTTGTCCTTATCTTCCCATAAGTGAAAACTCGTGTGATACGCCAGCTAGGAGCCTGACAAATACAGATTTCAACAAGATCGTATTCTGCAGATAAAAATTGATGACTGTTACCACATGACGCGGTTGCGGCCGCCGGACTTTGCCTTGTACAGCGCGGCGTCGGCACACGAAATCAGCGCCTCCAGTGTCTGTTCCCGGGGAGAGGGAAACTCCGCTATGCCGATACTTACCGTCACGCGGATGGTTTTGTCCTCAAATGGAATCGGCAAATGCTCGATTTGCTGCCGGCATTCCTCCGCGATTTCGGCGATATTCTCCCTGGTCATCGAGAGCAGGAATACGCAGAACTCCTCGCCTCCGTAACGACAGACCATGTCGGTTTTGCGGAATCGCTGCAGCATCGTTCTTGAAACGGAACGCAGAACTTCATCGCCGGCGGGGTGCCCGTAGGTATCGTTGACTTTTTTGAAAAAATCGATGTCGAACATCATCAGAAACGCTTTGCCGCCATAACGGAGAAGCTCGCCGCATTTTTTCTCCGCATCGCGGCAGAAAGTACGCCGGTTAAGCAGGTTGGTCAGGCCATCGTGTTCCGCCATTTCCGTTATTTCGTCCATCAGCTCCCGGACGGAGGTATTGTCGTAGATGGTAACGCAGGTACAGATTGCGCGGCCTTCGTACACAATGTCGTTCGTGGACAGCCGGTAATATTTTTTTCCGGACTCCGTTTCCACAGAGAACTCTTGCAGCAACTGGCCGGCCGGATTCCACAAAATCGTCTTCATGTCCGCAACCAGCCGGCCGACGGTCGCGTGTTCAAGTTCCGGGAACAGCCTCTTTGCGGCGCGGTTTGCGTCCAGAAATCCGCCGCCCGGATCAATCAGAATAAAGCCGTCCTGCATGTTTTCCACAATTTCCTCGCGCGCCAGCGGGGCGATCTGAAATATTCCCGTAAACACCAGGGCATACGCGATAATTGTTCCCATGATGCTCGCGAAAGCGGAGGTAAGGTCGATGGGGAATAACTGCAGAAAAGCGGTCAGTAGGTTTCCGAACGTCGGTATCGCCACCGCGACGAGTATGTACATCGAATGTTTTTTGAACAACGGGTCCCGTTTTGAACGACAGATAATACAAATGATAAAGGAGGCAAGCGTTAAACTGTATGAATAAATGAAATAAACGGTACGGAAAACAGAACCCGAAAATACCAGATGGGGTACCGGGTCTGCGGCGAATGTGGAATCCCCGAAATAAATGCCGTTAAAGGGGTAGGTGAAAACCAGCAGTATCGTGACAACCGGTATAATCAGAATGGAAACGGCAAACCATGGGCGCTGTTTTATGTCGCAAAAGTCCATAATGAAAAACAACAGCATCGGAGAAACAAGGGCGGCGCCCAAATACTGTACGCGGCCTCCCTGCAAAAGTTCGAAGTAATTGAAGGACAGGTGTTGCAGCAGAAAACCCAGGGCATAGATACAGGAAAAGAACATAAGCAGCGTAAAAAAGCGCAAATGTTTTACTTCGCGCTTGAAAACCGCCATGGTCAGGTCAGTCAATAATACTCCGAAAGAGATTGTGTAGACAACTAAACCCGCTATATACATAAAAATCTCCCGAGAAAACTGATCTTCGCATTCCGGACGTTAGGGCAACGCCAAACCCAGGTTCTTAACCGGTATCGTCCATTTCTACGAAACGTTCCGTATTGCCAAATACAGTATCTCGAATATAATAGCATCATCGGTTGAAAAAGTCGAGCGGTTACGGAATAACCACAAACAGATATATACCTATCGTATGGAACCAGGAAGCAGGGCAGAAAAGAAATAGCGGACCGGGCAGGGGCTAACCTTCCTATATCCCGTCGGATACAGGTTACCCCTTTTGCAAAATATCATAAAGTATTTGTGGTTAATCTTCTTTAATTTTGCGGGTCAAGTTTTGCCCTTGCCGCGTGGAGGCTCATTCTTCACGGCGTCTGAAACACGGTCCGTATTTTGGCGAAAAAAGCGTCCGTGTCATCAGTGGAGCTTTCCGCGCGTTCCTTGCCGTCACGGGTTTCGATAAGGCGGGGAGGAATCTCCGCGAGAAATGGCGAGGGAACGCATTCGGCCGTTTCCTGGAGGCGGCGGCGCTTTTGGCAGCTTGTGATGTAGAGCTTGTCCCTGGCCCTGGTGATGGCCACGTAGAAAAGGCGCCGCTCTTCCTCAAGAGAACCGGCGGGGTCTTCGCCCTCCATGCTCCGGGTATGGGGGATAATTCCGTCTTCCGCGCCGGCGATAAAAACCACGGGAAATTCAAGGCCCTTGGCGGCGTGGATCGTCGTCACATTTACCTTGCCTTTTCCGGCATCGTCGTTCCCGTCGTCACGGGTTATAAGACTTATCCTGTTAAGCCAGGCGTAAAGACCCGTGTCGAAATTATCCGGATCGTTTTCCCAGTTTTCGATTGCCTGGATAAAATATTCGATATTGGCGTATTTCCATTTGGCGATTTTTTCGTTTTTGCCGTGTTCGGAAACAAGGTAGGGCCAGTAGTTGATTTCGTCCACAAGGGCGCGTACTTTTTCGGCAAGCCCTTTGCCGCTTCCCAAAAGTTTTTCCCGGTACGTTTCGATTAAATCCATAAACGCGAAAATTTCCGCTCCGGTTTTGATTTCAAAATCCGCCGAATCCAGAGTGAAGTTGTCGGATACGGATCGGGCGCGGATCCGGCCCATCGCGTCCCAAAGGGATGTTCCGGCTTTTCCCGCCAGTTCGCCGATGGCGGATATCGCCGCCTTGCCTATGCCCCGCCGCGGCGTGTTGATGATCCGCAGCAGGTTAACGTCGTCGTATCCGTTGGCGATGATTTTAAGGTACGAGATGATGTCTTTTATTTCCTTGCGCTGAAAAAAACTCTGCCCGCCTGAAACCCTGTAGGGTATGTTTGATTCAAGCAGGACCTCTTCGATTTGGCGGGTCATCGAATTGGTACGCAAGAGGATCCCGAAGTCGTCGTATTTCCTCCCGTCGTCCCGCATCATATGTTCCCCAATCCGGGCGGCTATGAATTCCGCCTCTTCCGTTTCGTTTGACGGGTAGTACAGTTCTATCGGCTTTCCACCGCTGTTTCCCGACCAGAGTTTTTTTTCCTTGCGGCTTTTGTTGTGGGAGATAAGTCCGTTTGCCGCTTCCAGTATCGTCGTGGTGGAACGGTAATTCTGTTCCAGCTTGATTTCCTTTAGACGGGGAAAGTCTTTTTCAAAAAGGAGGAGGTTTTCATAGTTTGCCCCCCGCCATGAATAGATCGACTGATCGTCGTCGCCGACAACGCATACGTTCGCCGTCTCTCCGGGACGCAGGGCAAGAAGCTTCATAAGCCGGTACTGAATAAGGCTCGTGTCCTGGAATTCATCCACCATGATATAACGGTAACGCCGGCGGTATTTTTCCAGTATGCCGGGGTGTTTTTCAAAAAGTTCTATCGGCAGGACAAGCAGATCGTCAAAGTCAACGGCGTTGTATATTTTAAGGCTTCGCTGGTATTCGTTGTAAACTTTTTCGTATTCGGCGGCCTCAAAAAACGCGCCGGCCGTTCCGGCAATGCCCGGCGCGTCGGCCCAGGTAAAACGGCCGGTTTTGATGCCGGAAAAAAGCTGGCCCAGGGCGTAGAAGTTTACCGCGGCGTTCCCGGCCCGCGTTTCCCGCAGGCATTCTTTTACAAGTTCCGTCTTGTCGGTTTCGTCGTAAATTGAAAAATTTTTCCGGTAGCCAAGGGTCCCGATTTCTTCCCTGAGGATCCGTACCCCAAACGCGTGAAACGTGCTTACCGTAAGGCTCCGGAGTTTTTTGCCGGTAAGCTCCTTGACCCGGTTTTCCATTTCCCTGGCCGCCTTGTTGGTAAAGGTCAGGGCGAGGATCGCGTGCTGGGGAATGCCCGTTTCCAGCATCCGGGCGATTCTGTAGGTGATTACCCGCGTCTTGCCCGATCCCGCTCCGGCGATGATCAATACCGGGCCTTCCGTGGACAGTACGGCTTCCAGCTGCGGGGGGTTGAGTTCGTGTTCCAGGCCGTGTCTCATGCGCTACAGTTCTTTGATGAAAAAGCCGAACGCGCCCCGCCCCAGCAGTGTTACCGCCGTAACTATCCCTCCGGCGGCGGCGACTCCAAGGATCACCGCGGGAAGAGTTTTCCGTTTGGGAAGCCCCAGTACCCACGCGCCCAATGTCCCGGTCCAGGCGCCCGTTACCGGCAGGGGAATCGCCACAAAAAGCGCTATGCCCAGGGCGCCCCACTTTACGACGCCTTTTTCAAGTTTTTTTCTGGCGCGGTTGACAAAGCGGTCGAAAAAAATCCGGTACCACGCAAAACCGTTCCATGTTTCACGCCGCGGCAGGTTTACCGTTTTTGCCGCTGTTTCTCCGTAACCTTTGCTGCCGCCGGCCGCTTCCCTGGTGTCCGCGCTTCCCTCGGCGCTGATGTTCCGTCCGTAAAAAAAACCATGAACCGTCGACAGAAAAATCCAGCAGAGCGGGGCGGCCAGCGCGTTTACCGCGGCGGCGAACGGCCAGGCGACAAACCAGGGTATCCCGTTGACAATCGCGAAAGGTATGCCGCCCCGCAGTTCCGAGATTGGGAGGATCGAAAAGAAAGCCGTCCAGAGGTATGCCATGGGTTCTTATACAGGGACTGCCGTTCTTTGTCAACGGGGATCGGGCTTTCTTGCCCGACGCATTCGCGGCGGGGTTGGTTGATTATATTATCTCCCCAAGGTCATTTGGGCCCGCGCTTTCCGGATGAATTCTAATCGCCATTGTTGTCATCTTCATCGCCGTCATCCTTCCTGATCTCAGGCTTCCATGATTCATCACCGATGAATTTTCCGTAGGTCCTGGCGGCCTCCCGCGCCTGTTTTTCAGCGGCGGCGATTTCACCGTCCAGGGCGTCGATTTTTTCGTCAATTGTATTCATGCGCTTGAGGTACTTCTGACCATGGGGGCTTGAGCTGCCCGCGGATTCGAGGTTTTTCCGTATTCTCTCCTGATCTTCAATGAGTTTTTCTTTTTCGGCGGCAAGCTCCTCAAGCCTTTCATGTTCTTCATCGGCTTTCTTTTTCAGCGCCATTGCTTTACCAAAGGATTCCCTCACACCGGCGGGAAGTTCGCCGTTTGCGGCATAAGTCAGCATCACGTCTTCGGACATCCCCACCAGAGTCAGCATTTTGGTCAGTGGTTTTTCCTCTGTAACGGTAAAACTAATTTCGGCGCCGGCGGGAAGATCCGTCTTAAAACGGTAGCAATCAAACGTTTCTTCCATGTATTCCGTTGGCTCTACAAGAACGGCGTCATTGAAAATACGCTTGCGGTGTTGAATGATGAGTTTTTTCGCGATATCCGCGGCGTTCCTGACGGTGTAAATCCGTTTGTAAATCTCGCGCCGCTTTATGGTTACGCAGCCTTCCGCGACCGAGGCGGATACGAGAACTGTTTCATTTTCCCAATCTATGAAGCCTGTTACCGTAAGATCCTCACCATAGGAGATAAGGCGTTGTTCGTTTTCCGGGAGAAATCCGACAAGTGCGTCTCCGGCGTAGGCGCCGTCGTATACCGTAATGGGGCCCGCGGGAAGCTTCATGCCCGTGGTATTGGTCAGCCTTACGCTTATGGCCGGGTTCAAAGAACAGCCCGTCATCTCATCATCGGTGAGCACCAGAAACTTTTCGGCTTCAAGGGGAGAGTCTACCAGGGGAAACATGGCGCTGCTCCGGCGGGCAAGATTCACCGGCCGCCTGAAGGTAAACTCAAACTGATCTCCTGAGTCCCGCGCCCTGGCGGTTTCCACCTTTGAAACGCTTTCATCATTAAGAGCCGCGAGATAATCGCTTGAGCTTTCTTCATTGTTTTCATTGACGCTGAAAGATCGGTTGATGTCTTCCCGTACCGTAGAGCGCCGCGGGGAAAAAGAAGCGACAGCCCCGTTACGGAAAGGCAGTGTGCCCGATTCGTAGGTTCTTGCCTTCGCGAAATTGGCGATGGCCAGGGGGAGCACCGGTCTGTCCGTATGGTAAGGCGCGTAAAGGTTCTGAATGAACGAAACGGGCCTGCCGATAACCAGGGAAAGCTCCACGTCGTTCCAGTCGCTGTTGCTGTCGTTGTCCACGACAGCCCAGCCCTGAAGCAGGGGCTTTTCCCCGCCAAGGTCGAGATGGTAGGCTGCCTTCCACACCGGCGCGGGAATCACATAGCTTAAGGAAACCTCGCGGCTGCCTTCGCCGGGGAGCGAAAGCGAAAGGTCCACGCTTTTCTTGTCCCTGGCGGAAAGAAGAAGATCAAGGGCGCGGTTAAAATCGGCGGATATTTTTTTGTCCCTGTACGCGTAATTGGTGATATTCTTGATGGGGACGGACCTTATGCCTCCCGCCGTTAACAGCAGAAGCAGGACGTCCCGAAGTTCGCCTGCTTTTGTTTCCGTCGTTTCACCGTCAAATTTTACGGGAACGAATTCATAGTCCACCGCGAGAATGCGTCCCGAGACAGAGGAGGGAGCAACAGTATCGGAAGGCAGCAGGGAAACTTCAATATCCGCGCCCCGCAGGGAGTCAAGAATATCCAAAATGCCTCCCTTTTTTTTCGACGAGAGCCCGACTTTGAGGCTTTGCAGGGATTCTTCAACCGCTTCCGGGGAGGAATAGCTCACCGCCGGGAAATCTGAAGCCGGGTCGTTTATAGCCAGGGACTTGAGGGCGTCGTTCACGGCGTCGTTTTTGAAAGACAGCGAAACATGCTCCGGTTTTTCGGCTTTGCCGGAATGTTCAAAATAGCCGACTCCCGAAGAAAAGAGGGAAATGCGTTTAAGGGGAAGTTCCATAGGTTACTCCTGTTGTTTAATTATTGCAATAGTATATACCATATTTGGATATTTTCTCTGAGTATTTTCTCGGTTATGAAAACCTTCCCCCGGCAGGGCGCCTTTTGCCTATACGGGGTAATGTGTGGAGTTTCCGCTTTGCGGAAACTCCGCTGCAATCCGGCTGTGCCGGATTGTGCAGCCATCGGCCAGCAGTTTCGCGATTACCTTTGCCGCCTTACCCCGATGGCTGGCGGCATTTTTTTCTTCGCCGGACAGTTCCGCGACGGTACGGCCGAATTCCCTCAGAAAGACAATCGGGTCGTAGCCGAATCCCCCGGAGCCGCGGGCGGCTGTAATGTTTGGGACAAGTTCGCCTTCGAGGGTTTCCTGGACGACATAAAAACGGTACGGGCTGTAAAGAAGCGCCATCGCGCATACAAAGCGGCAGGCCCGGCTTTTCGTTCCGGGTTTCGCGCCCGCGACCGCCGCGTTTACTTCTTCCAGCAGCATCGCGTTCCGTTCCGCGGCGCCGATTTTTTTTCCGTTCACCGAGCCGTAGCGGGCCGAAAAAATTCCGGGCCTGCCGTCCAGCGCGTCCACGCAGAGGCCGGAATCGTCGGCGAGTACCGGGCCGGAACCGGAAAACGCCGGATGGGCGTACAGGGCCCTTGCCTTGATAACGGCGTTTTCCGCGAAACAGGAACCCCTTTCATCGGGATCGAAGTCAGCGATTCCCGCGTTGGCGGGGATCAGGACGGAATGGCCGGCCAGAATTGCCGCCAACTCTTTTTGTTTATGGACGTTTCCCGACGCAAGCCATATAGTCATATCGTCACTATACTATCCTCTTTCCCGGCTGTATACTCATGTTCGTGAACATAGCTTTCGGTCATACCAATATGGATCTGGACTGTCTCGGTTCCCTGATCCTTGTAAAAAAGCTTTTTCCCGATTATGTTCTGGTACGGAGCAGGCTGATTCATCCCGCGGCCTATACCCTGTACAATCTTTTTGAAAGCCATTTCGGTTTTGCCGAACCCGTGGATCTGGAAGGGGAAACAATCGAAAATATCATCGTTGTGGACACGTCGAGTTCCGCCCGGATCAAGGAGTATCTGGAACATATCCGCGGCCCGCATCCGAATATCACGATTTACGATCACCACCCCGCGGAACACTGCGACATACTGGGCGCCCGCCGCGTGGGGTTCCCCTGGGGGGCCAACACGTCGGGACTGGGCGGGCTTGCCAGGGAACGGGGAATACGCCTTGAAAGCGAGGAGGCGACCATCGCCCTTACGGGGATCTATGCCGACACCGGCTGCCTTATCTACGAAAATGTAAAGCCGCTGGATCTGGAAGTGGCGGCCTGGCTTCTTGACATGGGGGCGTCGCTCAAGCTGGTTAAATCGTTCCTTGAAACAATCAAGGAAGATGATCAGATTCAGATTCTCAACAGGCTTTTGCTTGCCGCCCAGCCTTCCAGTATTCAGGGCAACGAAATCCTCCTGAGCTACCTTGAGCTTGACAGGCAGGTGTCCGGCCTTGCCGCGGTAATTGAAAAAATCACCGACGTGAAAAACCCCGATGCGTATTTTGCCGTCTTTTTCATACCGAAGAACAACACGGCCCTCGTCATAGCCCGGAGCCGGAGATCCCGCATCGACCTTCACGAGATCCTTGCTCCGTACGGCGGCGGGGGCCATCAGTCGGCGGCTTCGGCGAAACTAAACGCAGGGGACGGCCGGCTGTTTTACGATGAATTGCGGGAATACCTGGAACGTTCGCTTGCGCCGGCGCTCCGGGCACGCGATATTATGAGTAGGGAAGTGTTTTCGGTAAACGAAAACCAGAGCCTGCTTGAGGCTTCAAAATACATGGAACAGGTAAACCATACGGGACTTCCCGTACTCGACAATGAAGGAAAACTAAACGGCTTTTTAAGTCTTAGGGAAATTATGAAAGGCAGAAAAAATTCCCAGATGAGTTCCCCGGTCAGGGCGTACATGATCCGGAATGTGATCAGCGCGCCGCCGGGGATTACGATGAGGGAGATAGAACGGCTTTTTTTCAGGCACCATATCGGGCACCTTCCGATTGTGGAGAATAACGCGCTTGCGGGTATTGTAAGCCGGGGAGATTACCTCCGGGGCAGGATGCGGCCGCCTTCCGTTCCCGCGGCCGGCACAACGGAGGAATAGTGGCCACTACTTTTTTTTCGGATATGATTGATCCGAAATACAATATAGCGATCCTCGATTTGACCGGAACCCGGCGCGCCGATCCCGAATCGGATATCTACGGCGCCGAAAAGCTTGTTGTGTTAAGCGATCTGCACATGGGCTACGGCCCAAGGGACGATCTTGCCCAAAACGGCAGGCTTCTTACCGATATGCTGGAAAGCTATTACCTTTCCCAGGGCTGGCACCTTGTGCTTAACGGCGACATTGAAGAAATACTCCGCTATCCCCTTTCCGCGATCCGTTCCCAGTGGCCCAGGTTGTTCGCCGTATTCGACAGTTTTGCCTCAAAGGGGAGGCTTTGTAAAACCATCGGAAACCACGACGAAGACCTTGTCTTTGAAAAAAATTACCCCTACAAATTGTACAACGCGGTACGGGTCGAAACCTCCCGCCTTCCCCTGTACGTGTACCACGGACACCAGTCTTCCAGGGTATATACGGATTACAACAACCTGGTGCGGAATGTCATTCGCTATATCCTTAAACCGTTCGGCATACGGAATATTTCTTCGGCACGCAGTCCCCACCGCCGTTTTTTTGTGGAAAAACAGGCCTATGATTTTGCGATGGCGCATAACTGTATCTCTGTTATAGGACATACCCACAGGGCGCTCTTTGAATCCCTGGGCCGTTTTGACTACATCAAATTTGAGATAGAACGGCTGTGCAGGGACTATTCCGACGCCGCCGGGGCGGAAAAGGTCAAAATCGCCGGGGAGGTCGCCGCTTTACGGGAAGATCTGCGCAAGCTGAAAAGATCCGAGCGGAGGGACGTACTCCGGCAGAGTCTCTATGGCGACGAACTGCCGGTTCCCTGCCTTTTCAACTCGGGAAGCGCGATCAGCAAAAAGGGGATAAACGCCCTGGAACTGAACAACGACGGCATAGCCCTGGTGTATTGGTTTACCGAAGGGGACGGGAAAAAATTTATCAGCCGGGGAAATTACGAGATATTCAAGCTGCGGGGGACAAGGCAGCGCCGGGCGGTGCTGAACCAGGACAGACTGGACTACATCAAGGCGCGGATTGAGCTGCTCGGATAAAAGCGGGCTTTGCGGTTCATCCTTTTCCGCAAAAAAGTGACGGTTTTCGCATTAGAGTTGTTTTTACAATAAAATGGGCCAATAATGATAGGAAGTAATTCTCATAGAAGTGCTCATCAAGCAGGTTTAGACAGACCCTATGTAAAAGAATTTGTGAAAAAATGCTCCGGTTTCCAGGAGGTGCTACCTTATGAACGGTGTATGTATACGGCGTATCCTACAAACAGCGATCCTGCTGGCTGGCGTCCTAGGAGGGCTGCTTGTCGGCTTTGCCGGATGCGCGAAACTGCCCCCGGTGTTGGCTACGGCGGAAACCGTCCCCCCTAGATATGCGTCCTACCGGGACATACCGGAGATCACGGACGAGGAGGAGGCCGCCATAGAAACCCTGAAAAAACGCTATGGCGGATTCACTATCGGCGGGCTTTACACCACCGAGTGCTTCTACAGGGACGACGGGAGTATCGGTGGATTCACCAGTCTGTTCTGCGCATGGCTGACCGAGCTGTTCGGCGTGCCTTTCAAGCCGGAGATTTTGGAATGGAGCGCCCTTATTGAGGGCCTCGCCTCCCACGAAATCGATTTTACCATAGAATTGACGGCAACCCCCGAACGCCGGAAAATCTATCACATGACCGATGCCGTCGCCGAGCGGGGCATCAAGTATTTTCGCCTGACAAGCAGCGAGAAATTACCCGAACTGGCAACCCATCGGCCGTTGCGCCTCGCCTTCCTGGAAGGCGCCACGACAGGCGGCGATGTCCGCGAGGCCGCCGATGCCTCCTTTGCCGCCATCTACGTAAAGGACTACGGCGAAGCCGTTGACCTGCTGCACGGGGGAAACATCGACGCCTTTTTCGCAGAAGGCCCCGCTGAAGCGGCCTTTGACGTTTACGACGACATCACGGCGGAGGAATTCGTTCCGTTGATTTACTCGCTCACCTCCTTTTCCACAGGCAACCGCGAACTCGCTCCCATTATCAGTGTCGTACAAAAATACTTGAACCAGGGCGGCGCTTACCACCTGACGGAATTGTATAACCAGGGTGAGGAGGAATACCGGAAACGCAAATTTTTCATGCAGCTCAGCGAAGAAGAACATGCCTATTTGCGTACGCACGACGACGGGCAAAAAATCCCCTTTGCGGTGGAATACGACAATTATCCTTTTAGCTTTTATAACGTGACGGAACGACAATGGCAGGGAATCGCCATTGATGTGCTGCGCGAAATCAGCGCGCTTTCCGGGCTTTCCTTTGCAATCACGAATGAGCCCGACGCGTCCTGGCCGGAGTTGCTAAGCGCTCTGGAAGAAGGAAAAGTAGCCATGATCTCGGAGTTGATTCCCACCAAGGAACGTCAAGGGCGTTTCCTTTGGCCGGAGATGCCGTACAGCACCGACAATTACGCCCTAATCTCCCGTGCGGAACAGGAGAACATCAAGGTCAACCAGATCCTCTATTCCTCGGTGGCCCTCGCCCAGGACACCGCCTACGAGCAACTTTTCGACCGCTGGTTCCCCAACCATCAGTACACCGTGCGCTTTGATTCCACGGACAAGTGCTTCGATGCGCTGGACAGGGGTGAAGTGGATTTTGTCATGGGCAGCCGCCATCTGATGCTGAACATGACGCACTACCGTGAGAAGCCTAATTTCAAGATAAACATCCTGTTCAACTACATCCAGGCCTCATCTTTCGGCCTGAACAAAAACGAGACCGTCCTCAACTCCATCGTCAGCAAGGCGCAGAAACTGGTGGACACGGACAGGATTGCCGGTCAGTGGATCCGCCGCGTGTTCGATTATCAAGCCGAGCTTGCCCGTACCCGGCTGCCCTATACCATAGGGCTGGCCGCCACGATGGCCGTGATCATAGCGCTTCTGCTGATGCTTTTACGATCCAATCGGCGGACAGCCAGGGCCGCCATGGAGGCATCGCGGACCAAAAGCGATTTTTTGGCAAAGATGAGCCACGAGATACGCACGCCCATGAACGCCGTCATCGGTCTTTCCGA
>JAIROH010000141.1 GCA_031257595.1 Treponema sp.
TCCACCAACGACGGCGGAACCGATACGGCGGCGGACAAGGCGGTGATGAAGCCGGGGGCCAACGGCTACCGGTTACCCACTGAGGCCCAGTGGGAGTACGCTGCCCGCGGAGGGGGGACGCCGAGTACTATCAGTTCGTTTGCGAATAAATGGGCGGGAACCAATACCGACGCCGACCTGGGCACTTACGCCTGGTACTATCCCGGCGCAGGCGGCGCCACGCATACGGTGGGGGACAAAACGGCAAACGCCGCGGGGCTGTACGACATGAGCGGGAACGTATGGGAGTGGTGCTGGGACTGGTACGACAGTGTCGGTACAGAAACGCCCCCTACGGGTGCCGTTTCGGGCTCGATCCGGGTGATCCGGGGTGGTAGCTGGTACAACATTGCGTCCGCCTGCGCGGTGTCCATCCGGAGCGACGCCTACCCTGACTACAGGTACGACGACCTGGGTTTCCGGGTGGCCTGCCCCTGAGTTCCGCATAATTCGGCGGGATGCCTAAACGGAGGCGTGCCGCCCCGTTAAGGGGTGGCGGAGCCGTAGTGTGGCGTCCCCCGGCGTGAGGCCCCCGAAAACCGGAGGTTTTCGGGAGAACTTTTTTTTAAGGTTGAGCCATGCCCCTTTTAACGCAATACATGAGCTTTTTCATCAGTCCCTTCGGTGAAAAGAGCGTCTGCGATGAGTTGAATGTCTTTCTCAAAGCCCACCGCATCGTCAATGTGGAAAAACGGCTGATTGATGGGGAGCGGGCTTGCGGCTCCGGGTTTTCTTTTCTTTGGATCCGGCGGAGGAGGCCGCGGCGCCGCGTTTTGCGGAAGCGGCCCTGGCCGCCTTTTTTGCCGTCTCTTCAGGATCAACGATTGCGGCGACAGGGGCATTTTTCTGGATCGCTTTGATTCCTTTAATACATGCCGCCTTGGTATCATACGCCTGACTTGCGGCGATGATTTCCCCGTTGCCGGTTTTGAGGTGGAACCGGTATTGTTTCTTCCGGTCTGTAAAAATTTCAAATTTTGCTGCCATGTAGAACTCCTTTATGGGTTTCAATTCAAGTATTATAATGGCCCTGGAAACCTTGTACAAGGCAACGCGGCCTCTTGACAGCATACCGCAATTTGGTAAAATTGCCTTAAAAGGCGGTGCTATGCCAAATAACAAAAGTCGTTTGTTGGTCAAATTCAGTGTCTTTTCCCTGCTTACAGCCGGGTGTTTAGTTGCGGCTTATGTTTTTTTCGGTTTTCTTGACCGGGAATTTCGGGCCGGTCTTCTTTTTCCCTTTGGTAGCCCTTTTTTTATTTCTGTTTTTGTGGTGTTGAATATACTGATTTTCAAATCCATAGTCGTTTCTCCGCTGAACCGTTCAATCGTGGTTATGGAAAGAGCCGCTGAAGGAGATCTTTCCCAGTCAATAATGTTAAAAACCGGCGACGAGTTGGGGCACATGGGGCGTTCTTTTAACGCCGCGATAAACAATCTCAAGCATCTTGTAATGGCCATTGAAAATGAGGGAGAAAGTTTTGACGATGTCGGCCTTGAGCTTTCCTTCCATATGACTGAAACCGCCGGGGCCATCGAAGAGATACACGCGTCCATAGGGGCGATCCTTGAACGTACGGGCGTCCAAAGCGCTTCGGTACAGGGGACAACCGCCGCGATGGAGCAGATCACCGCGTATATTATGGAACTGGACGATCAGGTGAAGGTACAGAGTGAAAGCGTTTCCCAGTCTTCGGCGGCGATTGAAGAAATGCTCGCCAACATCGATTCGGTAGCGAGAATCTGCCAGACAAACGCCGAAAATGTGGAACGCCTTTCGGAAGCTTCCGGTGTGGGTCATTCGGGCCTTGAGAAAGTAGCGGCTGACACAAAGGAAATAGCCAGGGAATCCGAAGGCCTTCTTGAAATAAACGGGGTTATTCAGAACATAGCGAGCCAGACCAACCTCCTTTCGATGAACGCCGCCATAGAAGCCGCCCACGCCGGTGAAGCCGGAAAAGGCTTTGCCGTAGTAGCCGACGAGATTAGAAAACTCGCCGAAAACGCCGCCGAACAGTCCAAAACCATTGGTACGGTACTGAAAAAAATTACCGATTCCATCACGTTGATTCAAAAAACCGCCGACGGCGTATTGAGCAAGTTTGAGGCCATTGATTCGGGGATAAAAACCGTACTGGATCAGGAACTGCAGATCCGCAACGCTATGGAAGAACAGAGCGCGGGAAGCCAGCAGATACTTGTAGCTCTTGACAAGCTTAACGAGATCACCCGGAAAGTTAAAACCGGTACCGGAGAAATGCAGGAAAAAAGCAGAGAAGTTATCAAGGAAGGAAGAAACCTCGAAACCGCGGCAGAGGAGATTTCCAGCGGGGTAAGCGAAATCGCTTCCCGAACGGGCCTGGTAAACGGCTCCATAGAACATCTCCGTAAAATCGGAGACAAGAACAGGGGTAATATCGAAACCCTTGGAAAAGTTATTTCTCCGTTTATAATTTCAAGCGAATTTTACCGCTGGGACGATTCTTTCGTAAGCGGCGTCAAGCTCATTGACGCCCGGCATAAACGGCTCTTTGAAGCGGTTAACCGCCTTATCGACGCCTGTGAGCAGGGCAAGGGAAAAGAAGAATTGGCAAAGAGCCTTGTGTTTCTTTCCGATTATACGGTCAAGCATTTTTCCGAAGAAGAAGCGCTTCAGCAAAAATACGGTTACGCCGAATACTCCGCGCACCGCGATCTTCACGAAGGCTTTAAAAAAACAGTTCGGGAATTTGCCGCTGAACTGGAACTTCAGGGTCCCAGCGAGGAACTTGTCGAAAGGCTCAAGAGGGAAGTTGGAGGCTGGCTCGTAACCCATGTAAAAGTCGTTGACCTTAAAATGGCTGCCGCTATCAGGGCAAACGGCGCCAGTTAGGGCAACGCGTTTCCGGACATTCCGGGACCAGGGAATTGTTTTGAAATCAGCCCGTTTATATACCATACTTTAGGTGTATATGGGAAAATGGGTTTTGGCGGTTTTCTTTTGGCCGTTTGTGTTCGGGCCGGCACATTCCGCGGAAATTGTACAGGTGTTTGAAAACAGCCCTTTGGTTCTTCCGCCCGAGGACAGCCGGGAAAATGAAGATAGTTCCCTGGTTGACAGGCAAATACATGAAAGGCTGGAACAATTTATAAAAAACTGTACACAAAAAAAATACGCCGAACGTCTGGAGAAATTTTCAGAAAACGAATGGGACGCCGCGGGCTGGTATTTGTTTATGCTTGATCAGGTAGTTAATGAAGGCGAAAACTGCGACTATCTAAGATGGTA
>JAIROH010000057.1 GCA_031257595.1 Treponema sp.
GAAAACTACCTTCTGGAACGGAACATCGTAACAGGCGATCAGCTTGAATCCATGAAAAAGGCGGTTATAAAAGAAATCGACGAAGCCGTTGAATTTGCCGAAAAAAGTCCGTGGCCGCGGGAAACCGAAGTATACGAAGGGTTATTTTACGGGGACGGGGCGGCGGAATGATTATCAATGTGGTACGGGCCGTAAAAGACGCCCTGGCCGAGGAAATGCGGAGAGACGGCAGCGTTTTTGTTATGGGCGAGGATGTTGAAACCATGGGCGGCGTATTCGGCTGCACAAAAGGACTTTTGTCCGAATTCGGCCATGACAGGATACGGAACACCCCGATTTCCGAAGCCGCCTTTACCGGCGCCGGCCTGGGCGCGGCGCTGACAGGACTTCGTCCCGTGGTGGAACTGCAATACGCCGATTTTATTCTCTGCGCAATGGATCAGGTAATAAACCAGATAGCCAAATACCGTTATGCGTCAGGAGGAAAGGCAAGGGTTCCCCTTGTTATACGGACCCAGCAGGGATCCGGCCGGGGAAACGGGGTTCAACATTCCCAGAACCTGGAAACCCTGTTTTGTCATTTTCCCGGACTCAAGGTTGTGATGCCCTCGACGCCGTATGACACCAAAGGGCTTCTCAAAACGGCGATCCGGGACGATAACCCGGTGATGTTTTTTGAACACAAACTCCTCTATCAGACAAAGGGAGAGGTTCCGGAAGAAGAATACCTGTTGCCGTTCGGCAAGGCCGACATAAAAAGATCGGGAAAGGACGTAACGATCATTGCCGTTTCATGGATGGTGCTTAAAGCCCTGGCCGCGGCGGAAGAGTTGGCAAAAAGCGGCGTTGATGCTGAAGTTATAGACCCAAGGACGCTTGTTCCTCTGGACGAAAAGACCATTATCGAATCGGTCCGTAAAACGGGAAGGGCTGTCGTCGTGCATGAATCACATGAATTTTGCGGTATAGGCGCCGAACTGGCGTACCGGATCGGCGAAAAAGCTTTTGATTACCTTGACGCGCCTGTCCAGAGGGTTGCCGGATTACAGGTTCCGGTTCCCTATTCAAAAGTGCTTGAAAACAAAATGGTGCCGTCGGAAGAACGCATTATTGCGGCGGCGCGGAAAGTATTATATTTGGAGGAATGAAAATGGCTGCATGGAAACTGGTCAATTCGGAAAATGTGGAACCCTTTGTATGTGATGACGTGTACAGTTCCAAAATGCTTACCGGAGACGAGATGGCCGAACATCAGGTTATCAACATCAACGAGGGTACCCTGAAGCCCGGCGGAACGACCAGGGCTGAAGGGCGGGGCGGCGTCCACGAAGAAACCGAAATTTACTACATTATTGAAGGCCAAGGGGACGTGGTGCTGGACGACGTTCATGTTCCGGTCAAGGCGGAGGATATTATTGTTATTCCCGGCGGAACCTGGCACTGGATCGATAACAGCAAAAGCGACAAACCGTTCCGGCTTTTTACCCTTTGGCCAAAACAGGAACAAAACGGCGTTTTTCACGAACGGCTTAAAGCCTGGGGAACATCGGTAAAATATATCGACGGCGATTATACCAAAAAACGTATCGGTGGAAAAAAATAGCCCCGCGGTAAAATGGCAGATCGTTATATCGGCGTGGAAATCGGAGCCAGCAAAGTTCAGGCGGCCCTGGGATACGGAGACGGTTCTCTCATCTCCGTATCCCAACACCGGGTTGTTCTGGAGGACGGCGCCCGGGGTATACTGAACTGGCTTTGTAATGAAATCCCCGAAATTATCGCCGGAGGCCGGGTGGCGGCAATCGGCGTGGGTTTCGGCGGGATTCTGGAATCTTCCACGGGCGTTTCGCTTGTTTCGGTTCAGGTAGACGGGTGGGAAAATTTTCCCGTGAAAGGCTGGTTTGAAAAAACCTTCGGCCTTCCCGTTGTTGTTCTGAACGATACCGTTGCGGGCGGCTGCGGGGAATACGTTTGGTCACAGGAAAAACCGGACGTTTTTTTCTATACGAATATCGGCAGCGGGATAGGGGGATGTCTTCTGCTCAACGGGCGTTATTTTGACGGTTCCGGCTATGGAGGGGCCTATTTCGGCCATACTTATGTCCCCGACTGGACCGCGGGCAAAGCCGGCGCCTATACGAAAGTCGAAACGCTGTGTTCCGGTTTTGGCATTGAACGCCGGTTAAACAATCCGGGTTATGTGCCGGAAAGCTCGCTACTTTATAAACTTGGCGAACAGGACATCTCTCTCTGCCGTGAAAAACAGGGGAAAGGGCCCGCGGATCGGCCGGGCTACACCTGCGCGATGCTCGGCGAAGCGGCGCGACAACAGGATACGTTCGCTCTGGAAGAAATTGAGCGCACAGCCGATTCCTACGCCCTGGGGCTCTCCAACGTGATAACGCTTTTCGGCGCCGAAACGGTTGTTATCGGCGGCGGCGTAGCGAAACTCGGTAATGTTTTATTTGATCCGATACGCCGGCAGACGGAAAAATATGTTTTCATTTCGGCGGCAAACCGGTATACAATACGGCAGTCGGTTCTTATGGACAACGCGGTATTGGCGGGTTCGATAGCGGCCGCCGCGAAAAACGTCGGAAGCTTCTGATGTTTACAGGAGTTAAACATGGCGGGAAGACGGGAAACGGTAATAAAAGCGATTAAACACGAAAATCCCGAAAGGATTCCCCTGCTTTACGCGTACAGCCTTGAAAAGTCCGACATTGTGAACATCCCCGTGGTAAACCACTTTCTGCCCGGGGGAATGTCCGAATGGGGATTTGAATGGGAGCACCTTGGCAACGA
>JAIROH010000061.1 GCA_031257595.1 Treponema sp.
CAACGTAGTTGGCGCATCATCGTTGCCCTATTATTTTTCTCGTTTTTCTGCGAAAAACTGCGAAAAATCCACATTAAAGTAGCACTGATTTATTCGCATTCGAATAAATCAGTGCTTCCCTAACAGTTTATAACAAACAAGGAAGGTTTTCAAGGATGCCTGGGTTCATCCGGCTTTTGCGATATACGCAAGCCGCTCTATTATGGGGAGATGCTGGGTACAGGCCGACTCGCACTGGCCACAGGCGACGCATTTTCCGGCTTCACCGGGGCCAAGGTTCCAGTGCATCAAAAGCCGATCCTTCATCGCGTTGTCTCCGTTTTTTTTAAGGAGTTTCTGATTGTAGGCGTCCATAAAGCGCGGTATGGGTATGTCCTGGGGACAGTCGTCACAGTAGGCGCAGCCCGTACAGATCCCTTCAAAGGAGGTTGTCGCCTGGGTTTTAAGCAGCGCCAGATCTTCTCCGGTTCTGGGCTCGTAGCCTTCCATCGCGCCAAGGGCTTCGGCTACATCCTCCTTGTTGCGGAAACCAACGAGGGTTACGGTGATATCCCTGTGATCCCAGAGAAAACGGAGACCCGCTTCGACGGCGCTTTCGCCGTCCCTCATAATAAAGCCGAAAAGTTCGGGGTGTTCGGGGACAATGCCGCCCCCCAGGGGGTTCATCACGACCGCGCCGAGTTTTTTTGCCCGAATGGCGTTAAAAGCCTTCTCTCTGGTTCTGTAGTTGTAGGCTGAATAACCGAACAGTACCCCCTCAAAGACCCCTTCCATAAGGAGGGTTTCGATCTCGTTCTGGATAAGGTGGCTCGAAACGCAGATGTGCCGGACAAGGCCCTCTTCCTTGAGCTTGCGGAACGTGTCAAGTATCCCGTCCTTTTTCCGGGCCTCCCAGTTTTCAAGACTTGTGATACACCATATATGGTAAAAGTCGATGGCGGGGATATCAAGCCGTTTAAGCTGGGCTTCTATTTCCTTTCGTATACCGTCTTCTGTGGTTTTGAAGGTTTTGGTCGCCGCATAGTAGGGAAGGTTCCGTTTTCTCAGCTCCGCAAAACCCTTGCCAAAGACGGTTTCGCTTTTGCCGTCGAAATAGCCGGGGGCGGTGTCGAAGTAGGTAACGCCCCCTTCCGCGGCCTGAATCATCATTTCAACGCATTTTTCATGGTCGTCTATGTGCCCGAAACGCATCCCCCCAAAACCCAGAAGGGAAACCTTTTTGCCTGTCTGCCCATAATCCCTGTAAATCACCACGCCCCCCTTGTTATATTGTTGTAGAGCTGTTTCTATTGTATGTACAGGCGGATTTTATAGCAATACGCCATGGAAAACGGCAGACGCCCCGCGCTGACTTTCATGGGCGTCTTTTCGCCTTATCGTGAACTTTGAATTGCCGCTAAAAGGGGCGGGGAGGTTCATTTTCCTAAAACTTCAGTTTTGGGATTGGCCTGCGGTTAGTCTTTTTTCCCGTTTCCTGCCCCGAGGTTCCGCCAGGCTTTTTTCAGGTGGTTTTCCATGGCGGCCGCGGCCCTGTCCGCGTCGCCGTCCTGTATCGCCTCAAAAATTGTCATGTGGTCTTCGATGCTTTTCGCGGGCTGGCCGGGTATGTCCAGCGTGGCTTTGCGGGATTCCGCCATAAGTTCACCGACAAGCTCCGATATAACGGCAAAGGCTTTGTTTTGCGATGCTCTGGCGACTTCCAGGTGAAACTGGTTATCCCCTTTTATGCCGTTTCCGCCTTCTTCTACCTCGGACTGCATATTGAGTATGGCGCTGTACATCTGGGAAACCTGCTGCTTGGTGGCGTTTTTTGCCGCCAGGGCCGCCATGTGGACTTCCAGGTGAAGCCGTACGTCGATAATATCGGCGGCAAATTTGGTGTCCTGGGCGGCCATTGCCGAAAGCGGGGAAAGGACGTTTTCCACCGAAACCGAATTGACATAGTTCCCCCCGCCTGTTACCGAATAAATGAAGCCCATGCTTTCCAGGGCCCTGAGGGCTTCCCGCAGGCTGGTCCTGCTTACCCCCATTTCTTCGGCCAGAACCCTTTCGGGGGGCAGTTTTTGGCCTACCTTGAGGATGCCGCTGTGGATCCGCCGGATAATCATCTCCACTACTTCTTCGTAGATCCGTTTGTGCTGTAAATGTTCAAACATGCTTTTCCCTGTAACCGGTTTGCTTTTAATTGGCATATAAATAATACCAATCTTTTTATTGTAATACCACTTTTAATCTGTTATACTGGCTATGTCAAGTTTCTTGTAGGAGGAAAACCCGTGAAACAGGAAAATAAATACGGCAGGGAAAAGCTGCTGGATATCTATCGCGTTATGAAGCAGATTCGCCTGTTTGAGGAAACGGCGTTCCGGTTTTTTCAGGAAAACAAACTTCGGGGTTCCGTACACCTTTGTATCGGCCAGGAGGCCGTAAGTGGCGCCGTTATAGGCCTTTTGAACGACGGCGACTATATCACATCTACCCACAGAGGGCACGGCCACGGCATTGCCAAAAGCCGCGATTTAAAGAGCGCCTTTTCGGAACTTATGGGGAAAGAAGCCGGCTTTTGCCACGGCAGGGGCGGCTCGATGCATATCTGCGATCTGGCAAAAGGGAACCTTGGGGCCAATGCCATAGTCGGCGGGGGGCTTCCCATTGCCGTCGGCGGCGCCCTTGCGCAGAAGCTGCGGAAGCAGAAGCATGTGACGGTTTCGTTTTTCGGCGACGGGGCAAGTAACCAGGGAACCTTTCACGAAGCCCTGAACCTGGCTTCGGTCTGGAAGCTGCCGGTAATCTTTGTCTGCGAAAACAACGGTTTCGGCATTTCGGTTCCGGTAAAACAGTCCACCTCGGTAAAGGACATCGCCGTCAGGGCGGCCGGTTACGATATGCCCGGCCATGTGGTGGACGGCAACGACGTTATCGCGATCCTTGATGTTTTCTCGCAATGCAAGGAAAGAGCGCTTGCCGGAGAAGGTCCTTCATTGATAGAGGCCAAGACCTACCGCTGGAAAGGCCACTGGACCGGCGACCCGGAAGTGTACCGTACCAGGGAAGAGGTCGAGGCATGGATGGAAAAATGCCCCCTGAAACGGTTCCGGGCCTACCTTCTGGAAAACAAAATCGCCGATGAAAAAGAACTTGGCGAAATTGACGGCAGCGCCCAGGCCGATGTCGACGACGCGGCGCAGTTTGCCCTTTCCGCGCCGGAACCGGATCCGGCCCATGTAATGGACGGCATGTATGTCGAAGGAGCGTACCCACTATGAGCGTTAAAACCTATGCGAACGCGATACGAGACGTATTGGCGGAAGAAATGCGCCGGGATCCGGAAGTTTTTCTTATGGGCGAAGATATCGCCAAACAGGGGGGAATCTTCGGATGTACCCGCGGCCTGCTTGAAGAATTCGGCGAAGACAGGGTAAGGAACACCCCCATTTCGGAAAACACGTTTGTCGGAGCGGGCGTCGGAGCGGCCAGCGTCGGCATGAGACCCGTCGTGGAGCTCATGTACATGGACTTTCTTTATCTGGCGATGGATCAGGTGCTGAACCAGGCGGCCAAAATCCGCTACATGTTCGGCGGAAAGGTAAAAGTTCCGCTTGTAATCCGGGGCCAGCAGGGAATAGGCCGCGGCAACGGCGCCCAGCATTCCCAATCCGTAGAGTCCATGATGATGAACATTCCCGGCATCAAGGTGGTTTGTCCTTCGACTCCCGCCGACGCCGCGGGGTTGCTCCGTACGGCGATACGGGACGACAACCCGGTGTTGTTTTTTGAACACAAGGCCCTGTACGCTACCAAGGGCGAAGTTCCCGACGACAGGGAATTTGCCGTTCCGTTCGGCAAAGCGGAAATTGTCCGGGAGGGAAAAGACGCGACGATAGTGGCGAATTTTCTGTACCGCGGAAAATCGCTGGAAGCGGCGGAACTTCTCGCGAAAGAAGGAATCTCCGCCGAGCTGATCGATCCCCGTACGCTGGTTCCTCTGGATATAGACACGATTGCCGCTTCGGTAAAAAAAACCGGCCGGCTTGTAACGGTTCACGAAGCCCACAAAAACATGGGCTGGGGTACCGAGGTTGCCGCCCAGGTTACCGAAAAAGTCTTTGCGTATCTCGACGCTCCGCCTGAAAGGGTAGGCTCAAAGATGTGCTCACTTCCGTTTAATTTGGGACTTGAAAACGCCGTTGTTCCCCAGGTTGCGGATATTGTGACGGCGGTAAAGAAAACCCTCTACAAAGCCTAAGGGGAAACAAATGGCAGAACGAATCATAATGCCCAAACAGGGCCTCCAGATGACCGAAGGGACGATCATTGAATGGCTTGTACCGGAAGGCGGAGAAGTCGTTGAGGGGAAGCCGCTTTTCTCGATGGAGACCGACAAGCTTACGATTACCATCGACGCCATGGTTTCAGGAACCCTCCTTAAAATCGTGGCCGGTCCCGGAGTGACTGTGCCGATTACCGGCCTTATCGCCGTTGTCGGAAAACCCGGCGAAGATATTTCCGCGATACTTGCCGTCCCGGATGAAACCGGCCGGGCCGGTTCGGCGGGAGCCGCGGATGTTGCCGCGGCCCGGCTGGGCTTGTCCGCGCCCGCGGCACCCGCTTCGTCCGGCGAAACGGCAGCCGAACCCATCGCGGCCGGCGGCCGGCGGTTAATTTCGCCCAGAGCGAAATTAACCGCCGAAGAACGCGGCGTTGACTGGCGCGGTCTCCGGGGCAGCGGCCCCGGCGGTATGATCGTTGAGCGGGACATCCTGGCCGCTGTCCCGGCGGGCGGCGCGGGAGTAAAAGCCACCCCGCTGGCGACCAAAACCGCCGCCCTGGCCGGTATAGGCCTTGCCGGGGTGCCAGGCACCGGAATCCGGGGCAAGATCACCAGAGACGACGTGGAAAGAGCCCGGCAGGGCCGCGCCGCGGGCCGCGCTTTTGAATCCGGCGGGAAGAAGATCGTGCCAATGAAGGGCATGAGGAAGATCATCGCCGAGCGGATGAAGCAGAGCCAGAACGAAAACGCCCAGACCACCCACAGGGTTTCGGTACGCATGGACGAAGCCGTGCGTCTCCGCGCCGCGCTTGAAAAGGCTGTCGGCTATAACGATCTTATAGCGATGGCGGCGGTACGGGCGCTCAGGGACTTCCCGGAGATGAACGCCGAACTTACCCCGGAAGGGATCTGGCAGAAAGAATTTGTCAACCTCGGCGTTGCCGTGGCGCTTGACGACGGCCTTATCGTCCCCGTTGTAAAAGACGCCGATCTGCTTTCGCTGAAAGAACTCGCGCTTGCCGTCAAAGAGCTTGCCGACAAGGCCCGGAAAGGCGGCCTTCAGAGCGACGATTATTCAGGCGGAACTTTCACCCTTTCCAACCTCGGTATGTTCGGCCTTGAGGAATTTACCGCGATCATCAATCCCCCCGAAGCGGGCATTCTTGCCGTGGGAATGATTGTCGATACCCCGGTAGCCCTTTCCTGCGGTGAAGACGACGGCAAAAAAGTCGTGGAAATTCATCCGGTAATGAAACTTACGCTGAGTTACGATCACCGGGTGGTTGACGGAGCGCCGGCGGCAAAGTTCCTTGTCCGCATCAAGGAGTATCTGGAAAATCCCTACAAGATGCTCTAGTGTTGTGGCAAAATCAAATGCCGTCGATAGCTTTCGTCCGCATCGCTGATGATCGAGGCAGTTACACGAAAAAGCCGGGGGTCCTGTCCGCACAACCCGCCACGGACAAGTCCGTGTCGGTGCGCAATCCGGCTGTGCCGGATTGCGGCGGAGTTTCCGCGTTGCGGAAAATCCAGGTAACGCATGGAGGAGTTTTGCCATAGGCAAAACTCCGCTGCAATGTGCTAAAAGCACATTGCGCTGTCACCCCGCGATGCTTTTTTGTGGGTGTACCTGCCAAAATCCCGGCGATGCGGACGAAAGAAAATGTTCGCGTTTTGATTTAGTCAAAACTATAAGAGTAGGCTTTTACCTGTTGAATACGGTCTATATGTTATCTGTATTTTACAGAATGCCAGAAGGAGGAAAACG
>JAIROH010000068.1 GCA_031257595.1 Treponema sp.
TTTTGCCTTTGAGCCGGCCCGGCTGGGAATTATCCGGGCGGCGAATCCCCACAACGAACGTTACCGTATGCGGGCCAATGTCCTGGCCATGGGCTGGTATGTTCCCGAAGGCAGGGTGCTTCCGCTGGGGGACAACCGGGACAATTCCAACGACGGCCGTTATTTTGGTCCGGTAAAGCTTTCAAAGGTTCTGGGCAGCGGGTCGGTAATTTACTGGCCGTTGGGCAGGATGGGATTTATAAAATGAACCTCCTCGTCCTGAAGCTCCCCCGCGAGTTGACGAGCGGGTTCTTGGGTATCAAACCCCACTGCGAATGAACCTTCCTGCCGCAAACGACGGGATATCAGATCATTGCGAATGACGGAAACTGAAAAAATTAAATTTTTGAATTTCCTGTAAGGAAAAAGCATGGCAAACAAGTGGCGTCAATACTCGTATGTAGCTCAAAAAAGTTATTTGCGCAGGATCCGTATAGGACTGTTCTGGGTTTTTGTCTTTTTTGTGTTGTATACGCTGATAACCGGCCTTCTTTTTTCAAACAGGGTGCTTGAAAATGGCGCGATGGAACCCGGCTGTAAGGCGGGAGATCGTTTTATCTTTTCCAACTATACCCTTAACCATATGTTTCGTGACAGAACTTCGTCCAATCTGCCGTTCCGGCGAGGCCAGATCGTGCTGGTGGACAGGGCCGCGACGTTAGGTGAAAAGAAGGGGATTATCAACACCGTTTTGGACGGCATTGTACGGTTCTGTACCCTCCAAAGAATCAGCCTTTTCCCCAAAGAAGACGTGATTTTTATAAAAAGGGTAATTGCCCTGCCGGGAGATACCGTTTCGCTTAACAACTTTGTCGTTCACGTCAAGCCCGCCGGGGAAAATTACGAATATACCGAATCGGAGCTTTCCGACCGGGATTATGTGCCGGGAATTCCCCAGGTGTCGCTTTTGTGGGACAACTCGATCCCTTTCTCTTCTTCAATGGAATCGATCACCCTTAAAGCGGATGAATGTTTTGTCCTTTCCGACGACAGGAGCAATACCAACGATTCCCGTACCTGGGGGCCGGCGCCCGCTTCTTCCATTATAGGCAGGGCCCTTGTCCGCTACTGGCCCCCAACCCGGATTGGGTTTCCCTAGAGCGTGGCGGAGATTTCCCTTTACCTCCATATCCCGTTTTGTAACGCCAAATGCGATTACTGTGATTTTTATTCCGTTCCCCTGCGGGGACAGGGTTCCCGCGAAAACGTTTACCCTGATCCGCCGGTAAACCGTTACATTGACGTTTTGCTTAAAGAAACGGAACGGCGTTTTGAAGAACTGCGCCGGGAGGCCGGCCCCGTAGTTGTTCCCACGTTGTATATAGGCGGGGGCACTCCCTCGCTTCTGGGGGCGGCGGGCATCGGCCGGCTTTTGGACGGCCTTTTGCCGCTGATCGGCCGGGGCCGCCGGGAAATTACCGTGGAGGCCAATCCCGAATCCGCCGGAACCGCTTTTCTGCGGGCCTGCGCCGATCGCGGGGTAAACCGCCTTTCCCTGGGTATACAGAGTTTCTGTGAGCCGGTCCGGCGGGCCGCCGGCAGACAGGGCGCTCTTGCGCCGGAAAACCTTGAGGCCGCCTCGGAAATCTTCGGCCCCGGCCTGTCCCTGGATCTGATGACCGGTCTTCCCGGCCAGAGCGCCGGCGGCCTGCTTGCCGACATAGACCGCGCCGTTTCGTTAGGGCCCGGTCACGTTTCCCTTTACAGTCTGACGGTTGAGGAAGGGACGCCGCTTGCCGGGCGTTTGGGGCAGACTGTTCTTCCTTCCGCCGGCGAGGCCGATCTGCTTTGGCTTGCCGGACGGGACGCCCTGATAAAGGCCGGGTACGAACAGTACGAAGTGTCGAATTTTGCCCTGCCGGGAAAACGATGCGCCCATAACATCCGGTACTGGCTTATGCAAGACTGGATCGGCGTCGGCTGCGCGGCTTCCGGTACGATCATCGACGGGGAACAGGCGGATATCCGTGGCAGGCGCAGCGGCTATGCTCCCGATCTGAACGCCTTTCTTGCCGATCCCGCGTCATGCGTTACTGTCGAAGAACTGAGCAGACCTACCCTTGTAAAGGAAAGCATTCTTATGGGGTTCCGTTACACAGAAGGCCCCTGTCCGGAACTGTTTCGACGGCGTTTTGGCCTTGGCGTTGAAGAAGCCGTTCCGCGTACACTGGAAAAATGGCGGGCTTTGGATCTTCGGGGAATTGTAACGCGGGGGCCGGCGCTCAGGGCCGGCAAAACGGCGTTAACCGCCGAAGGTCTGCTGTTCCTCAACCGGTTTTTACTGGACTGTTTTGAGGAACTGGATACGCGGGCCCCTCGATAAATTTTTACAGGTGTTTTTTCGTTTTTGGAACATAGACTGAAAATTACCGCCGCCGGCCATACCGGTTTCCCCGCGGCCCCTTTTCGTGATACGATTGCTTTATGTTTAACAGTCTTCGGGGAACGATAACCGAAAAACTTGCGGATTCCCTCAGAATCGAAACCGGCGGTGTTGAATGGGATATTTCCTGTCCCGCGCTTGATATGGAGGCGTTTCCCGAACCGGGCGGGGAGGGCAGGGTGTTTACCTGGCTTTACCACCGGGAAGATCAAATGAAACTTTTCGGTTTTTCAGGTGAGAGACGGCGGACGACGTTTCTTGAACTGTTAAAGGTTGAAGGAGTGGGACCAAAAGGCGCGCTCAGGATCATGGGCGGAATTGGTCAGGACGATCTTGAAGCGGCTCTTGAAAACGAGGATATTGGGCGGCTTGAAGCCGTTCCAGGCCTGGGAAAAAAGACCGCCCAGAAAATGATACTTGCGTTGAGGGGTAAACTTGCCGCCGTGTCTCCGGCCGCGGAAGCCGCGTCGCCTTACGGGGAACTTGCCGCCGCCCTGGCCGAAATGGGCTACGACAGGAAGCGGGTCGTCGAAGCCCTGGCAAAGGCCGACGCGGAACTTGACGTTTCGGTAAAGGGCGCCGAACGGGAACAGCTTCTGTTTAAGCGGGTCATTGTCTCCTTAAGCGGGGCGTGAGCGGCAGGATCAGGGCATAGTCGATGGCAAAAGCAAAAGAAACGGAAAATATACCCGGTTGGGAAAAAGGGATCGTCCATCCTGAAAACAGGGAAGGGGATGAAAAGGACATTTCCCTTCGCCCGAAAACCCTCGACGAATTTCTCGGCCAGAAAACGATGAAAGAAAACCTTTCGGTTTTTATCAAAGCGGCCAAAGAACGGAACGAAAGCCTGGATCATCTTTTTCTGATAGGGCCGCCGGGGCTTGGCAAAACCACGCTGGCCCAGGTTGTGGCCCGTGAACTTGGCGTTGACTTTAAAGTAACTTCCGCCCCGGCCCTGGACAAGCCGAAGGACCTTGCGGGGATCCTCACGACGGTTACCGAAAAGGCCGTTTTTTTTATCGACGAAATTCACCGCCTTAAACCGGCTATCGAAGAAATGTTGTATATCGCGATGGAAGACTACGAGCTTGACTGGATCATAGGCCAGGGCCCCAGCGCGAGAACCATCCGGATACCTGTTCAGCCTTTTACCCTTGTGGGGGCGACCACCAAAGCGGGAAACGTCGCCAGCCCCCTGATAAGCCGTTTTGGCATTACCTGCCGTTTTTCTTTTTACGACAGCGCCGACATGGAAGCAATAGTCCGCCGTTCCGCGGGGATACTGAAGACGGCTATTGACGATGACGCCGCGGTCCTCCTCGCCGCTTCTTCCCGGGGCACTCCCCGGGTGGCGAACCGCCTGCTCAGGCGCATGCGGGACTTTGCCCAGGTCGGCGTTTCAGCGGGCCGCGGCCCCACAGGAAACGCGGCGCATGAGGATCCGCCGGCCGCGGCGGTTGGTCCGGCCGGTGGCCGGATAAGCAGGGCCGTGGTGGAAGAAGGACTTAAACGGCTTGAAATCGACAACCTGGGCCTGGAAAAACACGACAGGGAAATCCTCAAGGTGATCATTGAGCGTTACAACGGAGGGCCTGTCGGCGCCGAAACCCTGGCGATTTCCGTGGGGGAAGCGGTAGACACCCTGGAAGATTACTACGAGCCGTATCTGATACAGGCGGGTCTTCTTCAGCGTACTTCCCGGGGCAGAGTCGTAACCGGTCCGGGCTACAAACATCTGGGCCTTCAAAAACCGGCCGCTGTGCCCGGCGAAACGTTCCTTTTTTAGGTTCCGGCATGAAAACCAGCGATTTTTTCTTTGAGCTACCCGAAAATCTTATCGCCCAGTACCCTCCGGCCGAGCGGGGAAAGAGCCGGCTTATGGTACTCGACAGGCTGACCGGAAAACGCGAACACCGCGTGGCGGAAGAATTCCCCGCCGTTCTTGCCGGGCGTTTCGGCGGGCCGGGCCGTGTCCTTTTGGTGTTCAACAATTCACGGGTACGCAAGGCCCGGCTTCCGGGCCGTTCCGCGGCGACGGGGGCGGCGGCGGAATTTCTTCTTGTAAACCGCGTTGATTCCCTCTCCTGGCGTACCCTGGTGGAAAAATCAAAACGGAAAAAGCCCGGAAGCCGCTATGTGTTTTCGGGCGGCGTGGAAGCGGAAATCGTCGATGCCGAAACCGCCGGGTCCGGATATTCGGAGAACCCCGGATTCCGCTGCCTGCGTTTTGACGCGCCGATAGACGACGACTGGCTTGACAACTACGGTCATGTTCCGCTTCCGCCCTACATCACAAGGCCCGACGAGGTTTCCGACAGCGAGCGCTATCAAACGGTCTATGCCGACAGAAACGCGGCTTCCGCCCTGGGGCCGGGCGCTTCCGCCGCCGCGCCGACCGCGGGACTTCACTTTACCGAAAGAATGCTCACGGAACTTGCCGCGGCCGGCATTGAGACGGCTTTTGTGACGCTTCATGTGGGGCTTGGGACTTTTTTACCGGTACGCGGCGAAAACATCGAAGACCATCTGATGCACGAAGAAGTCTACAGTATCGGTGAAGACGCGGCCGGAAAGATCAACGCGGCGAAAGCCGGGGGAAAAAAGATTATCGCCGTGGGAACCACAAGCGTCCGTACGCTGGAATCCGCCTGGGGTTCCGCGGGAATACGGGCGGGTGAGGGGACTACGTCGATTTTTATTTATCCGGGTTACCGGTTTAGGGCCGTGGACGGGCTTTTTACCAACTTCCATACTCCCGGCTCAACCCTGCTTATGCTGGTATCCGCTTTTGCCGGACGGGAACTTATCCTTGAAAGCTATGCCGAGGCGATCCGCGAAAGTTACCGTTTTTTCAGCTACGGCGACGCAATGTTGATTTGTTGACACAGAACACTAGTGTTCTTAAAATACAGACCTTATTCAACAGATAAAAGTCTACTCGTATAGTTTTGGCTAAATCAAAGAACGGATATTGTCTTTAGTTCGCGTCGCCGGGATTTTGGCAGGCACACCTGCAAAAAAGTATCGCGGGGTGGCCGCAAAAACTGACCCGGACTTGTCCGGGGTGGTTTTTTGCGGACAGGACCCCAAACTTTTTTGTGTGACTGCCTCGATAATCAGCGACGCGGACGAAAGCTATCATTATGGCATTTGATTTTGCCAGAACACTAGGAGCCTTTTGCTCTCTGTTTGGGATTTTTACCTTTTTGGAGGACCTTGTATCCCCCCTTAAGCGGGTTATCCCCGCCCGCCTTGCCCTTCTGCCCCCATTTACCCCTGGGAGAGCCGGAAGATCCGTTTCATATTATACCCAAGGCACACAAGTTCCCATTCCAGGTTCACCTTCTCAAGCCCCCGCAA
>JAIROH010000078.1 GCA_031257595.1 Treponema sp.
CGATTCATCCGCCCAGTCAAAGCATGACGAGGCGATAAACACGGTTTTTTCGGACCCTTCAAGCACCGTATCGACAGTCCCGTCGGGAAGTATCCGGATTGGAATTCCCCTGCCGGAAAACCAGCGTTCCAGGGCAAGATAGGGATTTTCCCTGGCTTCCCGGGACGGGCTTTCCCAGCGCGTGGAATCGGCAATTTCCAGGTACGTATAACAAAATACCCCTATAATGGTCAGAACCGCCAACACGACAACAAAGATGACAAGGTTTTTTTTCATGGCGTCCTCGTCTTCGCCCGTCCGCGCAATCCGGGTAAACATGCGATTCATGACCGTTCCTTTTCCGCCCGCTTTTTCACGGACGGCGCGGCGGCGGGGAAATCTTCAACTATACGGCGGCAGGCCCCAACGGATTCGTCGAAAGCGCCTTCTTCCGGCGTTTTATCGCCGTAGGCAAAGGCAATCCACCGTGACACAAAACGGGGAAAATCGCCGTTCTTTGTCCCCGCCAGGGCAAGGGCTTCGTATTCGGTCGCTTCGGGCGGAAAAGCGATTCCCCAGCGGAGTGAAAGCGAGGCGATGAACGCCCGGAAACAGCAGGCCCACGCTTCCCGTATCCTGCCTTCGGCATGAAAGGCCGCGGCCTTTTTTAAAAGTTCTTCCGGATCGACGACAGCGTTCCGTACCCCGTAAACGGCAAAACTCTTTTTATCCGTAAACGCCGGCCTGTGTTTGTAGAAATAGGACGCCGACCAGAAAATGACAAAAACGGCGGCCAATATGATGACGGTTCTGATGATAATTCCCAGAATCTCTTTTAACCAGGGGAAATCCAAATCCCTCCAGGTAAAGTCGATATCCAAATCGCCGGTTTCCCGGCCTTCCTTGAATTGAATTTTCCAGCTTGGTTTTTCGTTCCCGAAATCTTCTGACGCGAGTATTTCTTTCAGTGCTTCGGCTGATTTTTCCGGAAGCGGCGCGGGAACAAACAGTTCCGGAGAAACGGGTTCCTTTGGGAAAGCCGGTTCTTCGGAAGCGGCCCGGGCCGGAACGGGTTCTTCAAGGCCGGCAAATGCCCGCGCCGGGGCCAAAACGGACGCCAGCGCCAGGCAAAGAACGGCGGGTTTTACAATGCCGGCGGAACGACGGGCCGCGACGGCCGCGGCTTTTTCGGTACATTTTTTGAAAAGCAGTTCTATGTCCCATCCTTCCGTTTCCACGCGGCTGTTGATATAAATTCCAAAACCCATGCAGACGTAAAGCGTTTCAATAAATATCTGATTGATCCACGAAAGGGGCAGCGTATATTTGGTTAATCCTACGGAAAAATCCCAGATATCACCGAAAAAGCCGGGCTGGATAAGTTCAAAAATCCCGTAAATAAAAGCCAACTCACCGTATATAAGCACGGTGTTTAACACAAGACAGATTACGATTATCGGAAAACCAAAATAAAGCCCACGCGGATTCATAAGGCTGCGCCGTCGTTTCAGGGAGACGCCCTTGAGGCCTTCGAGGACTATAAGGGGCATCCGTGAAGAACGATACGGGGAGAAACGCCTCCAGAGAAGATCCCCGATTATTCCCTGTCTGAGGCTTTTTCCCAGGCCCCTGAAAAGCCGGGGGAACCGGGCTTCCGGCCGGAAAAAACGCAGCGAAATGACATGAAGGGCAAAGCGGTCAAAAAAAGGTTTTAACCACCATAAGGCAAAACCAAAGTACGTTATAAAATCTTCGGGCAGGAAAAAACCGCAGAACATTACCAGGCCCAGGGGAATGCCGTAAAAGACAAGCAGGGCCGGTAAATTTTTTTGCCAGAGCAGCGTTCCCGTATCGGCCGCCTCCCAGCCGCTGCGCCGCCTGAGGGTCAGGACGCTTTGGATCGCCGCGCTCATGACGCTTCCCTTTCTTCACCGGCTTTCACCCGGCCCGCGAAAAGAAAGTAGCAGGTCAGCGCAACGATAAAAAAGGCCCCTGTTCCATAACGGAGTTCCGAAGGCAGTTCATGGCGGCTTGACCAGAACGCTTCGATGGCGGCGGCTATAACGAGCATAACCGTACTGCCGGCGATAATCGGCAGCGAAGTTTTCCCCGCTTCCCGCAGCGATTCGCCCCGGGTAAGTCCGCGGGTAATAAAGAAACGGTAGCCCAGACGAAGGCCGGCCTGGGCGGAAAGAACAAGCGCGGTAAGCTCAAATCCCGAATGGCCGATAATAAACGAAAAAAACGTATCCTGGAATCCCTTGTTTATAATATGGGCCGCCGCCGCGCCAAAAAAGATCCCGTTAAAGGCCAGGGACAAAAGACTCCCGATTCCGACGACAAGGCCGCCGGCAAAATTTCTAAACGCTATGCTTACATTGTTAAAGATATAGTATCCGAACATATCCGCGTCGGTACTTATTTCCCTGGGCTCAAGGTAGTAGTCGCTTTCCGGATTATACATGGCTTCCAGACTGGACGCTTCCCAGCGGGACATAATCTCGAAGGTAAAGTCCGGGAACCGTATGCAGACAGAAAGGGTAAAAACGGCAAGGCCGTAAAATATAAGGGAACAGGCGGCGAAACTGCCCCATTGGGCGCGTACCGCGCGGGGAAAAGTTTTGAAGATAAACGCGTATACTTTTTTTAGTGAAAAAGATTCCCGCCCGTAGAGCAGTTGGCCGCCTTCCAGCGTAAGACGGTTGAGTTTTTCTATCAGTGAAGGATCAAAGCCGTGGGAACGGGCCGTGTTAAGATCGCCGTTCAATTCCCGAAACGCCTGGGGAAACCAGGCGGCCTTTTTTTTCAGACCCCTTCTGCCTCCGGTGATGATCCCTTCAAGTTCTTTCCAGTCTTTTTCCCGCCGTTTGACAAAAGCCCGCTGGGTCATGCCTGTCCTCCCGATCGGCCGGTTTCGGGAAGGTTTCCGGCATAGTCGCCCGCAAATGTACGGGCTATTCCCAGCAGGTAGTCCGAATCGGAGCCCCCCGGATTTTCCTTACCGCGAAGCGACGCCGCCATAGGCCGGGCAATTTCATCCGCCCTGGCGGGGCCAAGCAGGGGATAGCGGCTGGCAAACATTAACAGCCCCTGTTTTTCCTCCGGGGTAAGTTCCCGGCAGGGCGACGCCGGGGGAACGGGATCAAGCCAAGACATGAGGTTCTGCCGCTCGGGAACCTGGGACTGCCATGTGTAGATAACCAGGGTTCCGCCCGCCCAGTCTCCGGGACGGCGGAACGCCCTGTTTGTTACAACAACGATAAAAACGATAAAGTAAAGACCCAGAAACCCGTCGGCAAAACGGAGGAGGTTTCTGACAAATGAGGAACCGGCGTCTACCGGACTGCCGTCGTCTTTAACCACCCGTATTCCCAGGAACCGTTTTCCCGGACTTTGACCATGGTAAAAAACTTCCCAGAGGATGTGGTAAAACCAGTCAATAACGAATTTGGCCAGCAGTATAAGCCAGATGCCGATCATTTTGCCAAACACCATAAAATACACAAAAACCAGACACAACAGTACAAGGGTTTGAAAAATCGTGTCAATCCCGTAGGCAAAAAGCCGTATCGGAAGACCGGCCGGATACAGAGAATACTCAATACCCTCGGGGGTTTGAACGCGAAACGAAGTGTCTGTTTCCGCCGGCCTCATCAAAAGCCGGATGCGGCTGCGCCAATTATGGCGGCGATACCGCCAAAAAGAACCGTTATCGCTACAAATCCCAATGAAATAATGGACAGGATTCCCGTAAACTTCCAGAAGGATTTGTTGTTCTTAAAGGCCTGTTCAAGATCCCCTTCGTTTCCCGTGTGCACATAACTCTTTATCTTCTGCCCGAAACGGAAAATAAACAGTACCGGAAAAAACATCAGCGCAATGGCGCCAAGGAAAAAAAGACCAAACAGGGCTCCCATACCGCCGTACAG
>JAIROH010000137.1 GCA_031257595.1 Treponema sp.
AGAGGGAAATTGCCTTCGGGAAAACCGATACGGTCAAAGGCTTCGGCGCAGGCCGTCACGACTTCGACGGCGCGCGGATCGGCGAGACCCACGTCCTCACTTGCGAGGATTATCATCCGTCTGAATATAAACGACGGATCCTCTCCCTCGCGGACCATCTTGGCAAGCCAGTAAAGCGCCGCGTCGGGATCGCTGCCCCGGACGCTTTTTATGAACGCGCTGATCGTGTCGAAATGGTAGTCGCCGTCCCGGTCGTACAGTACGGCCCGTTTCTGTATGCTTTCCTCGGCCGTCTTTACCGATATGGTTATTTGAGCCCCGTCGGGCGGAGGCCAGCTTTGTCCCGGGCCGAAAATCCCGTCGGAAGTCCCGTCGGAACCTGAACTTTTGCCGGAATGCAACTTCCAGGGGCTTGTTTCGACGGCGAGTTCCAGGGCGTTAAGAAGGCTTCGGGCGTCGCCGCCGGAAACTTCGACAAGGTGTTCCAGGGCGCCCTGTTCAAAGGTTACGTTCCATCTGCCGTAACCCCGTTCCGTGTCCGCCATGGTCCGTTTCGCCGTTTCCATAAGATCGGCGGGACTGAGGCTTTTAAGCTGAAAGATCCGGCTCCGGCTGACCAGGGCGCGGTTTACCTCAAAAAACGGATTTTCCGTTGTCGCCCCGACAAGGATAACCGTGCCGTTTTCCACCCAGGGGAGCAGGGCGTCCTGCTGGGCCTTGTTCCAGCGATGAACCTCGTCCACAAACAGAATCGTTCGTTTGCCGTACAGCCGCCGCCGTTCGTCGGCCCTGTCGATTGCTTCCCGTATGTCCTTTACCCCGGAAAGCACCGCGTTAAGGCTTTCAAATGAGCTGCGGGTCGTGTTGGCGATAACCCTGGCAAGGCTTGTTTTACCGGTCCCCGGCGGACCGTAAAAAATAACCGACGAAAGGCGGTCGGCCTGTATCGCCCGGCGAAGCAGCCTGCCGGGACCGACGATATGCCCCTGACCGATAACCTCGTCCAGGGTACGGGGACGCATCCTGTCGGCCAGGGGGCCGGAATCGGGAGAAGTCGAATTCACCGGACCGGCCGCGGAAAAAAGATCGGACACGGCTTCTAGTAGACGCCGTTGTCTTCCCCGTTCCATTGGGCGGTACCCCGCCGGACACGGTACGACCAAACCCCGTTTTTTTGGGTAGAAGCGACGATAATCGGGCGGCTTGCGTCATCACCGGAATTAGAATTAGGTATAACGTAGAGTGAATTAACCGGGTGTTTTCCTATTGCCGAGGTTTCCCTGGAACCGGGATCAATACTGGTGGTTCTGGTAGGACCGGTAGTAGGGGCGGTATTTCCGGGAACAAAAACACCTGATGAATTGACATTCCCCGATCCGTCAAGATCGAGTTCCCGGTAGCCGTAGGGGAAGGTTCCGCTTCCGTCCTGGAGTCCGAGGAGAATTTTTTTATCGCCGCCGTGTTCCCATAACGCCATGCCACCGGTAAATTTAACGCCGGTTGAAATAGAACCGCTGAAATTGGGCGTGGCGCTGTCCTGGTAAACAACGTGTTGGCCGCTGTTTACGGCGATTACCGTCGATCCAACGGCTATAATACCCTTAACTGAAGCATTATATACTTTTATCGCCGTTGTACCGGATACCGTAAAAATACCGGTATTTTGAGTATCCCCTGCCGTACAAATGTAGTAATTGGTTCCGTCCCAGGCCGCTCCCCGAAGCAGGCCGCCTACGCCGCCGGTTATTGACGTTGAAGGGGATTCGTAGTCATACACGGCCGAACCGTCTCCGATAAACAGTTTTTCGTACGCGCCGAAAATCTTCTGGGCTCCGTGTTTGGATACGCCTTGAGTCCAGTTGTCGCCGCCATCGGTAGACTTATATATAGCGCCTCCTTCAACAAGGACATACAGGCCCACTGCCGTACCGGCGGAGTTCACTGCCGCGACGGCCAGGATAGGCCCCGACGGCTTGCTTCCGGTCTGTACCCATTGGTTTAGATTTGGTCCGCCGCTGTAGTTATATTTCCAGACGCTTTCTCTGTTGGCGACGTACAACGCTCCGTTATACTCCACAATTTCCGTCGGCGCTCCCTTGATTATTGGATCTATTGGAGGATATTCAAGGTATATATACCAAAAAAGCGGTTCCTGGGTGCAGGCCGCGAAAAAAGAAACCAGGAAAAGTACGGCGGGGACAAAAAGTCGTTTTGTTTTCATGTTAAAAATGGTACCTCACCCCAATACTGGCTTCAAGAAAAAACCCGTTGATATTTATCGTGCCCGAATGACGATCCGCCATGGCCGGATCGTCACGGACGCCGGTCCATTGGGGAACCCACCAGAAGCCGGCGTTTACTCCGAAAGACCAATCCGGGTTAAAACGGAAAAAAACCGCCGCCGCCGGCTTGGCAAAAAAGCCAAAATAGCTGCCGCCAAGACGCTGCTGCGGGGCGAAGCCTACCATAAGCGACAGGGGGAATTCAAAACGCCGGAAAATGAACTGATAGCCGGTTTTGAAACCGATAGGTACGATAAAATAGTTGTTCTCGCCTTCGGTGGAAAAGAAAGCCCCGGAAAGTTCAGCCCCCAAAAACCAGTGGGAATTCAGAAAATAAGTATAGGACAGAGAAGCCATGCCGCCGAAATTCATCTTTGTCGGTAAAACGCCCTTTTCCGTGTCCGCGTAAAAAAGGGGAAAAACCAGTCCCAGGTGCATATTGAATGTCTGATCGCCGCGGGAATACAGGTTGGGCAAATATCCCGACCAGTCCGTTTCTATCGGCGCGTCTTCGTCGTCTTCCTGGGCAAAAAGGGAAACACAGAAAAAAAGGCAAACAAGTACCGGTAAATGACGTGGAAATCGCATACCCCTACTTTAGCAATTTTTCCGTTCCTTTACAATGGCTTGACCCGGACGCGAAAATTTCACGGAGTTTCTGTTTGGTCTTTTCAATGTCCTCCACAAGAACCCGTTTCCCCGCCAAAAGTTCCGCGATGCCGATTTCCCGGGGATAGCGGGGGATAATGTGCAGATGCAGGTGTTCTATCGAAGCCCCGGCGGCAAGTCCCATATTGTAGCCGATATTGTAGCCGGCGGGACCGTACAGGGAATCCAGAGCCTCCAGCGCCATGTCCAGAGATCTGTCCATATCGCGCCGTTCTTCACCGGGGACTTCCCTGATATCGGTGACATGCCGCAAAGGGAACAGCAGAAGGTGGCCGGGATTATAGGGGTACAGGTTAACCGCGAGGCCCGTGTGGGCGCTTTTGTGGACAAGGGTATCCGTTACGGCGGGATTTTCATCCCGAATCTGGCAGAGGATGCAGCCTTCCGGCCGCTTTCCCTTGATATAAGCCAGTTTTTCGAAATTAAAGAAGTATTCCACAACCCCCCCCTACGGTACGGGGCTTTCGCCGGGAACATTCCCCGAAGGAGGAATGCCTTTTTCCAGAGCCAGGTAGTTAAGCAGTATCGGATATTTGCTCAACAGTTCCCCGTAAAGGGTTAATTCATCGAAGCGGCGCCTGGACGAAATGGTTTCTTCCGCCATGCGGCCAAGATCGGCGCTGAGGATCTGCCGCTGTCTCGCGATATAGTCTTCGTAAAAACCCCTGACTTCTCTATAAAGCACAAAATCGGGAAATTTGAGGATTTCAACGCTTATCGTCAGGTTGTCCGTATCGGGAAACGCCGCTTTCAATTCCTGTTCCAGCTCCGGTATCGACCCGCTTGCCCTGATCCGCTCCAGAACATCTTCCTTTTCGGCATAGCTCCAGAGATTTTCGCGGACGCGGCTTTCGATTTCCAGCGACAGTTTTTTCACATAGGTGTCCAAATCTTCCTGGGAAGCCATGTTCCGCCGTTCAACCATACCGGGCAGGGCTTCGGGCCGCAGGGAACAGGAAACGGAGCCTTTTAGTTCATAGGAAAAATCGGTCTTGAGCCCGGCCATTGCCGAATAAACGTCCCCGGAGGGAAGGCTGCCTTTAATTTCTATGGGGAAGGACGATTCCGGCATGGTATAAACCTGGACCGTTGTATTGGTTGGAATAAGCTTATACCAGACCCAGCGGAATTCCCCCGGCCGTACCACGCTGCCATCGGTTCCGTGCGTTTTGGAACGGATTACCCCGTATGATCCGGGCGGAACCTGAAATTGAGCCCACCCGAGAAAAAAACAGGCGCCGGCAAGGCCAAGCAGAATCAGTATTGTTAATACTTTCCTCATGATACTATGATAGGGCATGAAGCGAAATTTAACAACCAAGTCTTTGTTCGGAGCGCTTGTTACCTGGACCGTCCGGCTTGTTTTTGGTTTTACGGTTCTGATAATCGGGGGTTATTGTTTGGGTTCATACATGGGCTTTGAAGACGACGTACAGTTTTTTTTGATCAGGCTGTGTATGTTCGTATCCGTGCTGCTCTGTCTCGCTTCGGTTTGGGGGTTTTTTCTCGATATCCTGTACGTATTTCGCTATAAAAACAGCCGTTTTCTTTTTGGCGTGGCCGGATACGCCCTGCTCGTGCTGTTTGGAAGCCTGGCCGCCTGCGCCGCGGCGTTTATACTCAGTCTGGCGGGAGGAAACGCGTGAAAAAACTTGCGGCGCTGCGGGGAGCGGTACGGACGGAAAACACCGAAAAAGACATAGCCGAACAGGTTGTCCGTTTATATGACAGGCTTCTCCGGTCCAACAATCTCGCCGAACAAGACATTGTCTCCGTTATTTTTTCCGTTACCGGCGACATCGACGCCCTTAATCCCGCCGCGGCTCTGCGAAACGCCGGCAGGGCGGAACAGCTTGCCCTTATGGTGTTCCAGGAGGGCCGTTTTTCCGGCGGCCTTTCCGGAACCGTCCGGGTTCTGATTCATTGCGGCCTGGAAGGGTCTCCCCGTCATGTTTACATGAACGGAGCGGAGGTCCTGCGGCCGGACCGGGCGCCCTGATCTGTCCGCCGCGCCGCCTTGCAGCGTCCGGCGTTGTTCCGCTATAATAATCATGCGCCATCTTAGCTCAGTTGGCAGAGCGCGTGACTTGTAATCTCGAGGTCTTCGGTTCGATTCCGGAAGATGGCTTTTACCCGCATGGAAAAATTCTGCGTTTGGAAGCCTTCCTGAAAC
>JAIROH010000269.1 GCA_031257595.1 Treponema sp.
GGCGGTGATACCGGTGAGGCACATGCGCCCGGTGGATATAACAGGCGCACACAGAAAGAAGGCGAAGGCTGCGTTATCCGTTCCTGCGGACCGGATAACAGCGAAGTTTCCGCTTTGCG
Source organism: Treponema sp. (assembly GCA_031257595.1). Lineage (GTDB taxonomy): Bacteria > Spirochaetota > Spirochaetia > Treponematales > Breznakiellaceae > JAIROH01. Next base: position 120 of record JAIROH010000269.1, read on the forward strand.
GAAACTTCGGGCATGGCATGGTGGAGTTTTGCCCCTGGCAAAACTCCGCAGCAATCCGCAAAGCGGATTGCGCCCCCGCCGCTTTGGTCTTTGTGCGCCTGTCCAGGGCACGGACACATGCGTCTCGATAAAGTAGCGACATGGGCTTTGCTGTCATTGTGGCATTTGATTGGGACAGAACACTAACTTGCCCACACTTTTACCAGCTCTACGACCAGTCTGCAGGCGGCGGCCATATCCTCGACCGAAACCCATTCGGTAACGCTGTGAAAATTACGGCCACCGGTAAAAATGTTGGGGGTCGGTATACCCATTTCGGTGAGTTTTGAGCCGTCGGTTCCGCCACGGATGGGTTTTAGGGTAAACGCTATTCCTGTCCGGCGGGCCGCTTCTTCCAGCCTGGCGAGTACTTCGGGGTTCCCGTCGATCTTTTCCTTAATGTTATAGTACTGCGGCTGGGCTTCCACCGTGACGCTTCCTCCGGGAAACTGGGCCTCCACCGCCGCGGCAAACGTGTCCAGAGCCTCTACCCGTTCTTTCCCGCGGGAGAGGTCAAAATCCCTTATATACACCTCAAGTTCCGCGTTCTCAAGGCCGCCGTTTATCTCCGTGGGGCAATAATACCCGTAGTAGCCGTCTGTGGCTTCGGGACTTTCCGAACGGGGGAGCATAACGGCAAACGAGGCGGCCATAAGGCATGCGTTGGCAAGAGTACCCCGCGCCTGGCCGAGGTGTATCACCCGGCCCGAAAAACGTACCTTTGCCGACCACGCGTTAAAACATTCGGCTTCAAGTTCACCAAGGGCGCCGCCGTCAAGGGTATAACATACCTTTGCCGCAAGTTTGTCCAGGGGGAAAGAAGGGAGCCCCTTGCCGGTTTCTTCGTCCGGGGAAAAGATAATCTCTACCGGCCCGTGTTTGATTTCCGGATTGGAGAGCAGGTATTCGGCGGCGCCCATGATTTCGGCGATGCCCGCCTTGTCGTCCGCTCCCAGAAGGGTAGTTCCGTCGGTATGGATGAGGGCCTTTCCCTTATGGGCGGCCAGGCCGGGATCGGTTTCCGGATCAAGGCAGACGACATCCGCCTGATCCGTACTTCCGGCCGGAGAAAGAACGATTTTTTTGCCGTCGTAGTTTTCCACGAGGACGGGCTTTACATTCCTTCCTGAAACATCCTGGGCCGTATCAAGATGGGCAAGAAACCCAATCACCGGTTTTCCCTCAAACCCCGGACTCGCGTCCAGGCGGGCGATAACATAACAGTGATCGGTTAAATCCGCTTTAAGGCCAAAGCCTTCAAGTTCTTTCACCAGCAGCCGCGCCAGCTCCCATTGACCGGGACTTGAAGGGGTTTCTTCCATGTGCCTGTCGCTTGTCGTCCAAATTTTCACATAACGAAGAAAGCGGGGAACAACAAGTTCCGTAAAATCATCTTCCAAAACATGGCTCTTGACCCTTGGTTCCTGCATACCGTAACTATAGCATTTTCACCGTTTTTGGAATATACTTGCCGTACATGCTTATACCCGAATTTCCCGACTTTGTCCCTATAGACTACGAACTGCGGGCGGAGATGCATCCCCAGCTTCCGATGACGCCCGACGGGGTATCCGAATATACGTTCGCGAACCTATACCTGTTCAGGCGGCGTTACGGTTATCGTATTTCCCGGGTAGTCGACAAAACATTTATCATTTCGGGAACCCAGCCGCCAAAAGAAGACGGCGGAAAAGCGAAACGGTTCTTCATGACTCCCTGCGCGGTACCCGGCAAAGGTATTCTGGACGAGCTTTTCAAGACCCACGATTACTGGAAGGGTATTTCCGATTCCCTGTTGACGCCCAGCCGGGATCGTATGGAAGAATGGGGGATTCAATTTACCGAAGACAGGGACAATTTTGACTATCTGTACCTTCGTACCGATCTCGCGGAACTGCCCGGCAAGAAATATCATAAAAAGCGAAACCTTGTAAACGCCTTTCACGCCCAGTATTCATCATGGGAAGAAAAACCGCTTACCGCGGAACTGGTCCCGACGGCGATGGAGATACTTTCCCGGTGGCGGGACGAAAAGGGTTTTGACGGCGATTTTCTCGCCGCTTCCGAAGCGCTTGAAAATTTTGAAGGCCTTTACCAAAAGGGGATGATCTACTATGTGGAAGGAAAACCCGCCGCATGGTGTCTGGGAGAATCCCTTGCCAGGGGCAGGATGTTTGCCGTTCATTTTGAAAAAGCCCTTGAGGAATTCAAGGGGATTTATCAGTTTATAAACCAGGCCTTTGCCTCATCACTTCCGAAATACTACACCCACATTAACCGCGAACAGGATCTGGGAGACGAAGGACTCCGCCAGGCAAAGATGACCTACAGGCCCTGCGGTTTTGTACGAAAATTTACCGGGGTATTGACAGAGCGCCCTTGAAGAAAGATCAAAAAACAGGGTATCGTGAGCAAGGCCCAAACCCCGGAAAGTTTTGGGAAAGTCTCTCTAGTGTTCTGACAAATACAGATTTCAACAAGATCGTATTCAACAGATAAAGGTCTACTCTTATTAGTTTTGGCAAAATTAAAGAGCAAATAGTGTCAAAACCCACGTCGCCGGGGATGATACATGCGTATGCGCCGGTAACCGGGATTGCCGGACGCCTTTGTTTGACAAGGGTGGTGGCGGAAAGCTCCGGGCGGGCATCCGACATCCTGCGGAAAAAGCGACGCCAAAGCGTCCGTCAGAAAAGGCGATGATCGGCTAGCCCGCTTGTGGGCTTTACCGCCGCCG
>JAIROH010000285.1 GCA_031257595.1 Treponema sp.
CCCTTTGCCCTTGGAAGCGACACCGGCGGCTCGGTACGTCAGCCCGCGGCGTTCTGTGGAGTAGTGGGGCTCAAGCCGACTTACGGCGCCGTTTCCCGCTATGGCCTTGTCGCCTATGCGTCAAGCCTTGAAGGCATAGGGATCCTTGCCGACAGCGCCACCCGGACACGGGCCGTTTTTGCCTGCATAAGGGGCCGGGATCCCATGGACGACACGTCCCGCGATCCCCCGGCCGACGCGCCGCCGCTCTACGGTCAAACCGGCGATTCCGGTTTGACCGTCGGGGTACTGTCCCCGGAAGCGGTAGCGCGGGCCGTAGCCCGGACTGTCGCTTCCTCAGCCGGTACAGACGACGGCCGCGCGGCGCTTGAAATCGCAGCCCAGGCCGCGGAACTCGAAGACGAAGTCCGCAGGGGCTTTGAACTCGCAAAAGAACGCTTTGCCGCCATGGGCTGTACCCTTGTGGACGTGGACATCCCCGCCCTCAAATACGGCGTACCGGCGTACTATACGATTGCCACCGCCGAAGCCAGCGCGAATCTTGCCCGTTTCGACGGAGTCCGCTACGGCAGACGGCCTCCCCGGGCGGAAAATCCCGACGAGCTTATCGATAAAACGCGGGAAGCGGGTTTCGGCGATGAAGTAAAACTCCGCATCCTGCTTGGAACCTTTGTGCTTCGATCCGGTTTTCAGGATCGGTACTATCTGCGGGCGCAGCGGATACGGGCGGGGATCAGGGCGAATTTCGAGGCCCTCCTCGGCGGGGACGATTATGCCGAACCGGATCCCAAAGGCCGCGTTGACGCGATACTGCTTCCGGTGTTTCCAAGCCGGGCTTTCGGCCGGGGGCCAAGTTCCCTTTCGGCCTTTGCCCAAAAAGCCGCCGATCTGTATACCTGCTGCGCGAACCTTGCCGGCCTCCCGGCCGTGTCGTTTCCCGCGTCCCTTGAAGGGGGCCTTCCCGTCGGGGTTCAGCTGTTAGGCAGGGCCTTTTCCGAATCCAGGCTTCTGGATCTTGTGGAAGCCTACGAAGCGGCTCATCCGTTCCCCCATCCGGCGGGCTACCGGGCGTTTTGGACGGGGTAATGTCCGATCAATGTCCGATTGAACGGCGGCGATGTTCCGCCGCTTTACAGAGAGGTGAATTATGTATCAGTCATTTATAGGACTTGAGGTTCATATACATCTTTTAACCGCGACCAAGGTGTTCTGCGGCTGCCGTTCCGCGTTTGGTGACGAGCCGAATTCCAATGTGTGTCCCGTATGTATGGGGTATCCCGGAGTGTTGCCCACGCTTAACCTTGAGGCGATGCGTATGGGCTGCATGGTAGCCAAAGCCCTAAACTGTAGTATCCCTGAACGGACCTGGTTTGAGCGGAAGCAGTACTTTTACCCCGACATGACCAAGAACTACCAGATTTCCCAGTTTGCCTCGCCCCTGGGACAGAACGGCTCGCTTGAGCTTGAGGGCCGGGGGGCGAACGGGGAGCGGATCAATAAAAAGGTCAGGATCAAGGAATGTCATCTTGAAGAAGACGCGGGAAAGATGATCCACACCGGAACCGTGTCCCTGCTCGACTATAACCGGGCCGGGGTCTCGCTTCTGGAAATCGTTACCGAGCCGGATATGGAAACCGGGGAAGAGGCGGAATTTTTTATCCAGCAGCTCCGCCGCATGGTTCGTTACCTTGGGGTTTGTGACGGCAATATGGAAGAAGGTTCCCTCAGGGCAGACGCGAACGTATCGATCAATCTTCCCGGCCGGGGCCTCGGTAAAAAAGTTGAAATAAAAAACCTTAACTCTTCCCGTTTTGTCAGGCTCGGCCTTAACTACGAGATCCGCCGTCAGGCGGAAGTTCTGGACGCGGGAAAGGCCGTTGTTCAGGAAACACGGCTCTGGAACGAAAACCGCGATGAAACGGTTCCCATGAGGCAGAAAGAAAACGCCCAGGATTACCGTTATTTCCCCGAGCCGGATCTTCCGGTATTCTGCCCCGACAAGGCGTTTCTTGGATCCGTGGAAGACGCCATCGTGGAACTTCCCGCGGCGCGGCTAAAACGCTTTGTCGCCGAATATACTCTTGCCGAAGAACAGGCCGATCTTATCTGCGAAGAAAAAGCCCAGGCGGATTATTTTGAGGCGGCGGTAAAGGCGGCAACGGGAACGGCGGCAGCGAAAACGGGAACGGGAACGGCGAAAAAGGCTTTATCCAAAACAGACGCCGCGGATCGGATCGCCAAATGGTTCCTTACCGACATAAAGCACATCCTCCACAGGGACGGCCTTTCCGGCCTTGACGCTTTCGCCCTGAGCCCCGCCCGCCTTGCCTCGATCTCGGTCATGCAGGCCGAAGGCAGGCTGAGCGGAAAACTCGCCAAACAGACCCTGGAACTGGTTGTCGCCGAAAACAGGGATCCTGAGGCAATCGTCCGGGAACGTAACTGGGAACAGATCACCGATCCTGCCCCGATTGCCGAAGCCGCCCGGCAGGTAATCGCCGAAGAAAAAGCCACGGTAAGCGAACTGGCAAAGCTTGACGGAAACAACGAAAAGCGCCGTAAAACCCTTTTTGCGTACCTTGTCGGTAAAGTCCTTTCCGCCACAGGGGGCCGGGCGGATCCCAAAATCGCCGGCGAACAGGTGAAAGCCCTGCTGGAAAATTAGGGCAACACTGATTAACGACAAGCAACACTGATTAACGACAGGCAACACTGATTAACGACAAGGCAACACTGATTAACGACAGGCAACACTGATTAACTTGACAGATAAAACGTCCCGTGGTAAATTATGTATAATATGAGGCTTTCCCAAAACTTCAGTTTTTGGGATTGGCTCTTGCTACACCTTGCGGGCAAAGACCTTTTGGTTCTGGCTTTTGAGGGTATCATGCCGGTGTGCGCCGATGACGCATGCCCGTTACCGCATGTTCAACCCCAGGCCGTCCCGCCTGGGGTTTTTTTTGTGCGCCCGCAGGGAGAACATTTACGGTTCCTTTGGGATACGGCGCGAAAGGACGGAACTATGGAACGAATCGCGGTAATCGGGGCAATTCTGGAAAAACCACAGGAAAGTCAGCAGGATTTTAACAATCTTATCTCCCAATACAGGGGACTTATCAAAGGACGGATGGGTATTCCGTTTGACGAGGAAGACACGGCGGTAATCGCCCTGACCCTCCGGGGGGAACTCGACGACATCAACGCCCTGACCGGCAAACTGGGAAACCTGCCCCATGTAACGGTAAAGACGGCGGTTTCCGTACGGGGTACGGACGCAAAAAGCGCCGCCGCGGGAGGCAGGCCATGACAAACGCCGCGCCGCGGGAAAACCCCGGACAGGCCGGAGACGTATTTATCAATAGGGAATATATCGAAGGGCTGCTGGAGAAAGCCAAACATGCCGGTGATGACGATATCAGCGCGTATCTTGACAAGGCCGAACGTTTTGAAGGGCTCAACCACCGGGAAATCGCGTCTCTCCTGGTAACGGACAATCCCGATCATCTTAAACGGATCTTTTCGATAGCGTGGAAAATCAAACAGCGTATTTACGGGAACCGTATCGTCCTGTTCGCTCCCCTTTATGTAAGTGATTACTGTGTCAACCGCTGCGTGTATTGCAGCTATAACTGCGATCATGGTTTCCGGCGGAACAAACTCACGATGGATGAAGTGCGGGAGGAAATCAAAATTCTCGAAGAAATGGGCCACAAACGTATTGCCCTGGAAGCCGGGGAACACGACGGGGAGTGTCCCATCGACTACATTCTTGAATGTATGCACGCCATCTACGGCATGAAATTTAAAAACGGGGAAATCAGGCGGATCAACGTAAACATAGCCGCCACCACGGTAGAAAATTACGGGAAACTCAAGGATGTC